>JANSXN010000013.1 GCA_024742935.1 Flavobacteriaceae bacterium | reverse complement strand
GTGGATTTAACTGAAAACCCCTGTTCCAGAGATAATAAAATTGCCTTCCAATCATCAATATTTTTTTCTCCATTTTTAGCCCTGAAATTATTTATTGAGTCAGCAATTCCTATTCCAAAATCACAAACAGAAAATGATAGCTTTTTTATTTTTGGAAAATATTGTGTGATTATGTAGCCAGCTATTGGTGATTTTGAGTGATCGAAAATATTATTAAAAACTTCATCAAGATTTGACGCCAAAGGCAATAAATCAATGTTGTTTAAAAATGTTCTTTCAAAATATGTTTTTGCAAAGTTAGAGTAACTTGGGATTTTAGGCTGTGATATTTTCCATAAACAAAGAGTAGATCTATTTCTTGATATAGTAAATTCTTCTCTATTAAACCCCTTGCTCCAGTAGCGTTTAAATTTAATGTTTTCAAGGTGAGCGTTGAACTTTGCTGTCCCTCCAATAAAGGCAACACTTGTTCCATTTAAGGCAAAACTTTCTATTAGACATGCTAAAACCACAAAATCATCAGTATGAAGAAAATCAACAATATTAAAATCTACAATTAAAACATCAACATTATCATTTTCTCTTATGCCAGATTCGATAAAGTTAAACCAGTCATCCTCGCTTTTCGGAACAATGAGTTTATAAGAAGTAATATTTTTCTTAAACATATAAAAGAGTAATCAAATAGTTTTGTTTCAAAGGTAAAGCAATAATAACTAAACTATATTAATAGCTTGAATAGGAATTTTAAAAGTAAGAATCAATACATAATTTTATGTATTATTTTAGGGTGCAGTTAAAAATTACGTATTAAAGTACACAAAAATTAGGGGATTATTAGGGGATTATACGCATAAAAAAAGAGCTAAAAAGTTTTATTTCAACCGTTTAGCTCTCTTTCTTAGTAGCGGGAACAGCCCCGAGACTTCGGGGGAACCTGCGTCCGCCAGCGGCGGATATGAGCCCGAAGAACATAAAAAAAGAGAACCCTTTAAGAGTTCTCTTGTTGTAGACAACTCCATTCAAATATCGAACATTAGTTTTACTCCTAGAGAATTCAATGAAACATGTTATCAGGTGGGATTTATTTTAGAAAGGTATTTAAATTAACAACATGAAATGTATATTTCATCTATGAACTCTTTGTTTTCGATCACCTCTGGTTCTATTGAATTATCGAGAACTACTTCGTCAATAGTTATCCCCTCTCTTTCCGCGTACGCAATCAGGAATCTTCTAAATTCAATAGATAATTCGTGGGTGTAGTAAGATCTCGTTGATATGTGTTTGACAAGATCATAAACCACTATTCCATTTCTGATTCCTTTATAAAAAACGTTTTCCTTCCATAATTCTGCGTAGCATCCATATCCTTTTGGGACCAAAATAAAGTATTGATTTTCTTCCATAATATCATTTATTTAATGTTTTTAAAATAATAAAGATATTTTTTGATAAAGTCAACCCCCACCCCACACATTTTCAAACTTTCAATAATTAAGGTAAATCCTATATAAGAATTACATTAATATTATTATATTTACCCAAACTCAATGGGTATGCGATATAATCGTTTAAAAGAGGAATTGGAAGAACAGGAGTTGTCCCAAAAATGGTTGTCAGACCAAATTGGAGTCTCCGTAGTTACAGTAAATTTTTGGTGTTCTAACAAATCCCAACCTTCTATCAAGACCCTGTTTGAGATATCTAAAATTTTAAAAATCACCCCCGACAGGTTAATAAACAAACAGGTCTAGGGAAAAAAATATAATCTATGTCTGAAGAACAGAGACGCAAACTTGATGCGCAATTGTGGGGGATCGCAAACCTCCTGAGGGGTAAGGTAGACCCTGATGACTACCGTGACTACATCCTTGGATTCATCTTTTACAAGTATCTATCCGAAAAACAACACCTATACGCAAACGAACTCCTCAAGGGTGAGAGTGTTACGGACTTTGAGTTGGTTAAGGATCAAGACACCCTAGACGCAATCCAAGAGGAGAGTTTGATTTCTTTGGGGTACTTTTTGAAACCAGAGGAGTTGTTTTCCGCAATCACCAAAAGAGGTAATGGAAACACTTACATTTTGGATGACCTTCAATCTGTTTTAAACCATATTGAACAATCTACTGCCGGTACCGACAGTGAGGATGATTTCAATGCGTTGTTTGAAGACTTAGATTTGAACTCCACCAAGTTGGGTAGAACACCTAATTCTCGAAACGATATCATCGTTAATATTCTGACCTATTTGGATGAAATCGACTTCAGATTGGATGAAGTTGAAAGTGATGTCATTGGTGACGCGTATGAATACCTGATTGCGAAGTTCGCGTCTGGTGCGGGTAAGTCTGCGGGTGAGTTTTATACCCCTCAACAGGTTTCTAAGATCCTATCGAAAATCATTACTACAGGTAAAACAAAACTTAAGAACATCTATGACCCTACTTGTGGATCGGGGTCTTTGTTATTACGTGTGGCAAAAGAAGTAGAGGTAAGTGAATTCTATGGTCAAGAACTCAATAGAACTACCTTCAACTTGGCGAGGATGAACATGATCCTCCACGGTGTTCACTACCGTGACTTTGACATCCGTCAAGAAGATACCTTGGAGAACCCTCAACACTTGGACAGACGATTCGAGGGTATTGTGGCGAACCCTCCGTTTTCTTTGAATTGGAAGAGTGACGATAACCCCTTGTTTTCATCGGATGAGCGGTTTTCTCAATACGGTAGACTAGCGCCAAAGTCCAAGGCGGACTTTGCGTTCGTTCAACACATGGTGTATCAATTAGCGGATAATGGAACCATGGCGTGTGTTTTACCTCATGGAGTGTTGTTCCGTGGATCAAGTGAAGAGGTGATTAGAAAGTATCTCATCAAGGATCTCAACTACTTGGATGCGGTGATTGGTTTACCATCAAATATCTTTTACGGAACAGGTATTCCCACCTGTATTTTGGTACTAAAGAAGTGTCGTGAACAAGATGACAATATTGTCTTTATTGACGCCAGTGGTAGTGATCACTTTATCAAAGAGGGTAATCAAAACTCATTGAGAGATGAGGATGTAGAACTTATTGTTAATACCTACCGCAACCGAGAATCGATTGAAAAATACAGTTCCGTGGTTACCCTTCAAGAAATTGAGGAGAATGACTTCAATTTGAATATTCCTCGTTATGTAGACACCTTTGAGGAAGAAGAGGACGTGGACCTAGAACAGGTATCTCAGGAGATTCAATCGATTGAACAGGAATTGTCAGAGACCAATCAAACCATTCAGTCATTCTGTAAGGAACTTAATATCTCAACCCCGTTTTAAGATGAGTGAGGTAAAAAACATACCGAGATTGAGGTTCCCCGAATTCTCAGATTTATGGATATTAAAAAATCTTGACAGTCTATCGAAAAGAATTGGTGATGGACTTCATGGAACTCCGAGTTATGTTGAAAATTCTGAATACTATTTTATAAATGGTAACAATCTTTCAAACGGATCAATAATTGTAGATACAAATACAAAGAAGGTATCTGAGTTAGATTATAACAAAAATGATAAAGGACTTTGTGATAGAAGTTTATTGATATCGTTGAATGGAACTATCGGCAGTATTTCAAGATACAATAATGAAAAGGTGATGTTGGGAAAGAGTGTCGGATATATCAATTTTATTCAAAACTCGAACTTCTGTTACTTTCAACTTCAAACATCGAAAATTCAAAACCATTTTATTTCTGAATTAACAGGTTCAACTATTAAAAATCTGTCACTAAAAACACTTAGAAAGACTATTCTTTCAATCCCCTCCCTCCCCGAACAACAAAAAATCGCGGACTTCCTGACTGCGGTAGACAAACGAATTGAACTCTTAGAGAAGAAAAAGACCCTTTTGGAAACCTATAAAAAGGGGGTAATGAAAAAGATCTTCAACCAAGAGATTCGATTTAAAGACGACAACGGTAACGACTTTCCTGATTGGGAGGAAAAAAGACTTGGTGATGTTGGTGAGTTCAAAACAAGTAGTGTAGACAAGAAATTAGATAATGATGAACAAGAGGTTTTCTTGGTGAATTACATGAATGTATATCGACATGAAAAAATTACAAATGAAAACAAACATGATTTAATGGTTGTAACTGCAAAACCAAATCAGATTGACTCTAATAACTTATTGAAGGGAGATATATTATTTACACCATCATCTGAAACACCTGATGATATTGGACATTCGGTTGTGATTTTCGAGAATTTAGAAAACACTCTCTATAGTTATCATTTATTAAGATTTAGGCCTACTATTAAGATAGACATTCTTTATTCTCATTACTTCTGCAACAATGATTTAGTGTTAAATCAAATATGTCGATTTGCAACGGGTAGTACACGATTTACTATTTCTAAAGATTCTTTTTCGAAGATTCTAATTAGTCTTCCATGTGTCGAGGAACAATCAAAAATTGCAAGGTTTTTAGATTCAATCGATAAACAATTGGAGTTATTAGAATCCCAAATCGATAAGTCTAAGACTTGGAAAAAAGGTCTCCTTCAAAAAATGTTTGTTTAGATGGGAACTCAATCAGAATATAATTTAGAAAACAACCTAATTGACCAATTGGTAGGATTAGGTTATACACGAGTTACTATTGCAGATGAAGGAGATTTGATTTTAAATCTTAAATCTCAACTTGAAAAACATAATAAAACAAAGTTTACAGACTATGAGTTCAAACAGATTTTAAACTACATTAGTAAAGGAAACATTTTTGAACGGTCTAAAACTCTCAGGGATCGTGTTCCATACATCAACGATAATAACGAGACTAAAACCATTGAACTCATCAACCAACAGTTCTGGTGTCAGAATGAGTTTCAAGTGACCAATCAAATTACCGTAAAAGGTAATTATGAGAACCGATATGATGTAACCATTTTAATCAATGGTTTACCCCTTGTTCAAATAGAACTCAAAAAAAGAGGATTAGGACTCAAAGAGGCGTTCAATCAACCCAATCGTTACGAAAGACACTCCTACGGTGCAGGATACGGACTCTTTCAATTCATTCAACTCTTTGTGATATCAAATGGTGTAAACACCAAGTACTACGCAAACAATCCGATTAAGGAACGTTCGTTTAAACAGACCTTTTATTGGAGTGATGAGAAAAACAAACTGATCACCCAACTCTCCAAGTTCACCGATATCTTTTTGGAACCGTGTCACCTTTCCAAAATGATCACCAAATACATCGTTTTAAACGAAACTCAGAAGGTTTTAATGGTCCTGCGACCCTATCAGTACTACGCAACAGAAAACATCGTAGAACGGGTTAAATCGACTGATAAATTTGGGTATATCTGGCACACCACAGGTAGTGGAAAAACACTTACGTCATTTAAGACTGCGCAGATCCTAACGCAACTACCCAATGTTCATAAAGTGGTGTTTGTAGTTGACCGTAAGGACTTGGATTATCAAACCACCAAGGAGTTTAACTCTTTCTCCAAAGGGAGTATTGACGGGACTAACAATACCAATACCCTCGCAAACCAACTGGCGGGAGACACCAAACTGATTATTACTACCATTCAAAAACTGAATACCGCAATTACAAAGAACAGATACCAATCAAGAGTTGAAGGGGTTGCGGACAAAAAGATTGTTTTCATTTTTGATGAATGTCACCGCAGTCAGTTTGGGAAAACACACGAGGAAATAAGAAAGTACTTCCCCAATTCTCAGATGTTCGGGTTTACCGGGACACCCATCTTTGAGGAGAACGCAGGGTCAAATGAATTTGGTAAACGAACAACTACCATGTTGTTTGATAAGTGTCTTCACAAGTATGTGATAACCGACGCTATTCGTGACGAGAATGTCTTAAAATTCTCAGTTGAATACATATCTACCTTCAAGAAAAAGGAGAACATCATTGATATAAACGTTGAAGAAATTGATGAGACGGAGGTGATGAATTCTCCCACGCGGTTGGAGGGGATCGTAGATTACATCATTCAGAACCATGATAGGAAAACACACAACAGGAGATTCACGTCCATATTCTGTGTATCGAGTGTTTCCACTCTTGTTGAATACTATAAAATCTTCAACAAGAAAGAACATGACCTAACCCTCGCAACCATTTTTACCTACCAGTCCAATGAAGAAGATAAGGACACACTGGGATCATTTGAGGACGAATTTTTAACCGCAGCTGAACCGGAGACAGAATATGTCACTCAACATTCGAGGGACTACTTAGAAGACTTTATTGGAGACTACAACAAGACCTTTGGAACCAATTTTACAACCAAGGATAATCAATCCTATTACAATTATTACAACGACATCGCAAGAAGGGTAAAGGACAAACAAATTGATGTTCTTTTGGTGGTGAATATGTTCTTGACTGGGTTTGATAGTAGAATGTTGAACACCCTCTACGTGGATAAGAATTTGAAATACCATGGACTTGTCCAGGCGTACTCAAGAACGAATCGTATATACGGGGAATTGAAGTCACAGGGGAATATCGTTTCCTTCCGCAACCTCAAAAAACAGACTGACGACGCGATAAGGTTATTCTCGAACTTGGACAATAAAGACCTCATCATCATGGAACCGTATGAGGTCTATTTGAAGAAGTTTAATGACGCGTATGCTAACCTAATCAAACTTACCCCCGATGTGGACTCTGTGAATGAACTGGTTCGTGAGGATGATCAATTTGAGTTTATAAAGTTGTTCCGAGATCTTATGAGGGTTCGAAATGTATTGAACACCTTCACGGAGTTTGATATGGAACAGACCGAGATGGGTGATCAGGAGTTTGAGGACTACAAGAGTAAATACTTAGATCTCTACGATCGAGTTCGCGGGGGAAATCCAAAACAAAAAGTCTCCATATTGAACGATATAGACTTTGAGTTGGAACTTATTCATCGAGATGAAATAAATGTCTCTTACATCCTTAATTTACTCTCTACACTCAAGAATAGTCCTGTTGATCAACAAGAGAAACAGAAGAAGAAAATCATTGAAATTATTCTTGGTCAAACAGAACTTAGAAGTAAACGAGAACTCATTGAGAAATTCATTAATGAGAACCTCCCCCAAATTGAGGATAGCGTTGATATCCCTGACGAATTTGAAAAGTTTTGGAATAAGGAACGGGTGGAGTATTTAGATCGACTGGTTGAAGAAGAAAAACTTGATAAGGAAAAACTCGAAAAAGTAATTGGAGATTACCTTTTTACTGAGAAAGAACCCCTACGAGATGACCTTATCGATATGTTACAGGAACGACCTTCATTAAAGGAAAGATCATCCACTTCGGAGAGGTTGAAGAGTATTGTAGTCGACTTTGTGGAGACATACATTACTGGGGTCTTCGTTTAGGGTAAAAAACTGGAAAATATTTTTTTCAAGGTATTGAGAGATACCCCCGGCGGAGGGAAATCCCTACCGGGAGGGGGGATACCTTATAATTATCATCATGGAGGGGGGTGATATATAGCGTTTACCTTAAAATCACACCCCTTAAATAGCGATAAAGTATAGGTTTTATGCGGCATATGCGATAAATCGGCGTTAATTTTAGACTGGTTACACACTAAGTCTAAAAACCATGGGTATTTCAGTTTTGTATGTGCGTATTTCGTCACTTGATGGTAAAACGGATCGTCAACGGGTCAACGAAAAAGAATTTGATCGGGTTATTGAAGATAAGTGTTCAGGTTCAGTTCCAATATTTGAGAGAGAAGGTGGACGCCAATTAAAAAAATGGATCGATGAGGGGGTGATCTGTTCTATTTCTATTTGGCAAATTGACCGCGGCGGTAGAGACTTAAGAGATATTCTAAATTTTATACACTACACCACCGAAAGAAAGATCCCAATCCATTTTATTTCTCAGGGTCTGAAAACCATTGATGAGAATGGAGAAGAGAACCCCATCTCTAAAATGGTCATTTCAATCCTTGGAGTTGTGGCGGAGATGGAACGTAAATTAATCCGTGAACGTCAACGCGAGGGGATTGAACTGGCAAAGTTGAAGGGTAAGTTCTTAGGTCGAATAAAAGGTACTACTGAAGATCCACTAACCTTCCTGTCAAAGAAGAGAAATAAACACGCAATGGATCTTCTCAGGAAGGGATACAAGAATATTGAGGTATCAAGAATAACTGGACTCCACCCGCAGACGGTTTCAAAGGTAAAAGGGATGATCTGATGGAGAGTATTTTAATTAGCGGGGGTCTTTTTTTACTTTACAGGTTTGAGAGGTTTCTCCAACGACCGGAGGTGAAGTTGATTATTCCAATAGAGGACTTCTTAGAGGACGTTTCCTCTTGGATGAAGGACATGTATCCTACAAGGAGAAAGTCCCCCAGGATCGTTATTTCTAACCAAAAATCGAAGATGTCGGGGGAATACAATTATCACACTAACGAGATCACTATCTATCTAAGGAATAATAGGAATATCAAGACTTTAGTTGATACTCAAATACATGAGATGATACACCATGTATTTATCGACACAAGGTCAAAACAATTGTTATATCAGAGACAGTTAGAGGACTATGGATACTGGGACCATCCGGGGGAAATACTATCATTTACTTTATCCAAAACACTCACAGAAAGATACATGAGATCAAGATTTGATAAAAAGTGGGTCTGGTTCTAAAAGAGGTCAATTCCCAAGGTAATAAATGTCAAGGGTATTGTATTACAAGTTCTTTGAAATATTAAGGATGTCGAGGATCCTAGGGTTGATTATTAGTAACTAGGTGTTATTTTTAATTTGTAAAGAAGTTGATTAAATTGTTACGACAAATTATTTCTCCTATTTCTTACTAGTTTATTTATTTTCGAATCAATGGATTCTCTAATGAATTCTGATTTATTGATTTCTTCTTCAACAATAGTATCAATTAGTTTTCGATACTGGTGTTCTGTTATTCTTATAGTTAGTGATTTTATTTTCTTGTTTTTCATGTCCAGTATTTATCTAGTATTTATCTAGTCTAGTTATTCCGGGGGATCTAGTATCTAGTTCTTATTTATTATTTTCTTCTAGTTCCCGAAGGGTTTACCTGAGGAGATTAGGGTGGTGTGATAGTCCCCCCGCTAGGGGGGCTAACACACCTGGGTTTCTGATCCGACCCGGTACCAAATCATCAGTGAAAGATTTGGTTTATCGACTACTTAAGAGGACTCACTTCCCCTGGAGTTGGACCTTTCGATTTTGTGCTAGTCCTTGTTCTGTTAACTCCGTCCCGTGGTAGAACACTTTACCGATAACCGCCACTGTCATTTCCTCCGTCCAGTTATCGTCGTTTACTATAAATATGTCCCGCAAACCAAAAAGTCAAAAAGTTTCGAATTTTTTTTTTGGGGTTGACTATCTCGATAATTTTCTGTATATTTTATATACACCCAAATTTTGGGTTAAGGACTGACCCTCCTTGAGTAACGGTGTCAGGGTATGTTACCACTTAAATCCATGGGTAACGCCAAGATGGTATAAACTGTGGTCTTAAAACATCGCAGATAGAGTAATCCTCTAACTCTTTTGGGAAAATTATCTACCTCGAAAGTGTCGGTCCAGACCTATCGGGAACTAACGGGTGATCATGACACACCCGAAGAAATCGTCATGGAAATCATTAATCAATTGTATAACCTTAGTTACATTATATGTAACCACAACGATCTTAATTAAAATGAATACAGAATATTTTAAACGATTTGTAAAATCTGAAACAGAAGAAATAAAAAACAATGAAGTGTGGGTGTATACCCGCGTCTCTTCTAAAAATCAATTTGACTCCAACCACAGTATTGAGAATCAGATTTACTACTCTACTCGATTGGCGGAGAAAATGGGTTACAAAATCACTAGAGAATTTGGTAACACCTATGAGTCCGCAAAGGATGACTTCACAAGGAAGGAGTTCACAAAGTTGATCAATGAAGTCAAGGAAAGTAAGAAGAAACCCTTTGGGATAATGATTTACAAAATGAGTCGATTCTCAAGATCAGGAGGTAGCGCCATCGGTTTAGTTGATGATTTAGTTAAAACACATGGTGTTCACCTAATTGAGGTGTCTACAGAAACAGATACATCAACTGTTACAGGTGAATTGAGAATTATTGATTCTTTGGTTCATGCAAGAAGAGAAAATGTAGAACGGTTGACTTTTACAATTCCAGGTCTAAAAAGTTTTGTCAGTAGAGGTAATTGGTTAGGTAAATCTCCTAGGGGATATGATCATTATGGTCCTCGAGTAAAAAACTCCAAGTTTGTTCAGGGGATACAAGAACTCAAAATTAACGAGGAAGGAAGACTTCTTCGTTTGGCGTGGGAATGGAAACTACAAAACATCCCGGACCATCAGATAATAGATAAACTCAGGGTTAGAGGTTTAAAAGTGACCAAACAGTTTGTGAGTTCAATGTGGCGGAATCCTTTCTATTGTGGAATCCAAGTCAATAGATTTATGGATGGTGAGGTATTGACGGGTAACTGGGAGGGTTTAGTGTCTGAAGAGGACTTTAGGACTGTGAACGATCGATTGGAATCAAAACCGAAGAATGAATACAACCCATACACTAGTCAACAATCAAGACCACTTCAAAATCAACTCTATTGCGGTTGTTGCGGCAGTAAAATGACCGGATACAAGGCGAAGGGTAAATTCGATTATTACAAGTGTCTAAACTCAAAATGTAAATCAAAAGACCTCAACGCAAACAGTAGTAAAAAGTCACTCAAAGAGGGTATCCATAATGTTTTTAATGATTTGTTGTCGGGTTTAAGACTGAACGAGACCCTACAGGAGGTTTTCAAGGAACAAATGAGACTAACCATCAACGGACAGAACGAAGTGTTCTTTGAGGAGGAACGTAGACTTAAGAACAGAATTGAAGAATTGAATCGAAAACTCGATGGACTGGATCGAAAATACGCGTTTGACGATTTAGATAAGGACTTGTATAATCGTTTTAAAAGTGAAACTGTAGCGGAATTGAGGACTGTTGAGTTGAAATTGGACGATTTTCAAACTCGGATATCGAACCTGGATAAAAAGGTTGAGGATCTAGTTCAATTCTCCGGAAAACTCAATGAAATATGGGGTTCAGGGGATTATGAGACCAAGGTAACGGTTCAAAAATTGATCTTCCCTAAGGGTATTGTCATCAATCCCGTTGAAAGGGAATATCGAACCTCAGATCTCAACCCGATTTTCAGGTTAATCCATTCATTTACAGGGGATGAAGGGGGTACAAATGAAAAACGGACCGGTAGAAATACCGATCCGTCTTGTGTAGTAGCGGGAACAGGACTCGAACCTGTGACCTTCGGGTTATGAGCCCGACGAGCTACCTACTGCTCTATCCCGCGATGTGGGTATTAAAAAGAAAGCTGTTTTGTTTGTCAACCATACATTGACCATATTTCCTTTTGGACTGCAAATATACAACAGATTTCTATTTCTGCAATGCATCTTACCATTTCTTTGATGACAAATAATAATTTATCTATTTGTACCAGTGTGTATGAGAATAAGAAGCTGTTTTTGCCACACGTTCACGGTTGTATAAGAGAAGTCGATTTTGATTGACGGTTCTGCTTCGATACCCCAACAAGTGGAAGATAGGTTTAGCAAAAAACCGAGCAATCGTTAAATTAACTGTAAGTATTTCTCGGTCATTTTTATCGCGGGCGATTCCCGGAAGACACACTAAAAGATTCTCAACTTTTAGTTTTCGTAAAATAGCAGAAAGCTTTAAAAAGAATTTAGGAATGCCTTTTATGATGAAAAACCCGTCTTTACCTTGTGTTTGATAAAGAGGCATAAATAACTTACCACTAGATGGAGATTTAATATTTTGACCACCTGAAAGTGCCAAAACAGCACCTTTTTTTATGTTTTGAAAACTTTTGAAATCGGGAAGCATTTTAAATAGTTCATTTTCTTTGATAGAATATCTGTAAATCACTTCGAAGGTTTTTTCAATACCTCCATTGTGCTTTTTTAAAACATGATAGTGTTCATTAAAACCGCTTAAGTGTTTTTGATCTATGACACCACTATAAACTAGTGACAAATTAGAAAATGCCAATGCATTTATTACAGATTCTTCTTCATCGTGTTGACCAGATTCAAAACCTAGTGAAACATAACCCAATTGGTTGATATAACTTAACAAAGGCCCTTCAAGATACTCTTCAATACCTAATACGACAGGCACAGGAAAGCACTTTGCAAATCGTCGGTTTATCATTGCATCATTTATTGTGATGAAGGGAAGTGTTTTACTTGAGGTGGTATGAAAATCAATAAAATAAAACGGACCCTTGTTTTTTTCTAAAATGGTATGAATGAAGTTCAATAATTCTTTTTGCTCTTCTTGCTCACTGTTTAATTGTTGATTTTTGTTTTGGATAATTGAAAAAACAGATTTTTTTGTAAACATTCTGTTTAAATCTTCATCTATGAATCGTTTATTTTGTGCTACTCCCTTTAGATTTCCTATAATAGCATAAACATTTCCTTTAAGAAATTCTCTTTGAGACGAAATAATTTTTTTTAGCATTTGAAATGCCTTTAAGCCAGCTTTTTCATTGCCGTGAACACCCCCAAAAAAAACAACTGTAGGTCCTGTTTTCTCATTTTCAAATTGAATAATTATTCTTTCGTTCTTATTTACTATTTTGGTTTGGAGCTGCGTTTTCATTTATAATTTTAAATCATTTGAAGTTACTAATCCAATCAGTTTTTCTCCTTTTAATACCGGCAAACAATTTATTTTATGTTTTCTCATAAGTTGACGTGCTTCATTTTCAGTTTGGTTACTGTTGATTGTTATTAACTTTTCTTTTAAAAGTGATTTTACAGACTTTAAAGCATTGCCTTTATCTTCCAGGTGGTTTTCTACATCTTCCCAGGTAAGCAAACCTATCAATCTGCGGTCATGAGATACTACAGGCATGTGGTGTATGTTTTTCCATTTCATAATGTGTAAAACTAGTTCGAGGCTATCCTTTTCATCAACTGAATAAATATCTGTACTCATCAAATGTTTTACTTTCTTTTTGATACGAAATGTTGAATGTGCTTTGGGGTCAACTGCTTCCCATTGAGCAACGGGTATTCCACTTTCTTGCCTTAAATACATTTGTGCTGTAAGCACTTGAGCAGCTTCAACCGGTTTTTTTATTTCCAGCAAATTGCGATAACTTTGGGTAGTCCATTGACTTCCGTTTTTGGTTTTAATTCGGTCGCTAATTATCTTCATATAGAGATCGATATCATTTTGATTGACCTCCATCTTTGCCAAGCCTTTTTTTGCCATTGGAATGAGTTCATTGAGTATCAATTGCTGGGCCGAAATCATTTTACCCATCCAGCTAAATTGGGTAGCCAAACCATAACGTGCAGCACTAAAAAAATTGGCTTTTACATCTTTAAAATTCATTTTTTCTTGAATATTTTTATAGTCTTCCGGTTTCCCTACCATAACCCCAATCCAAAAGGCACTGTTTGCTATTTCGTCTGCTACTGTAGGTCCAGATGAAATATACCGGTTTTCTATCCGCAAATGAGGTTTTCCTCCGCCCACACCATAACATACTCTGTTCCATTTATAAACAGTTCCGTTGTGTAAGTTCAGAGCTTTTAACTTTGGAATTTCACCATTTTCAAGTGTTTCGAGACTGGAACCTTTAAAATCTGAAGTGACCAAACTTTTAAACCTGGAGATATTGTCTTTAAAAATATCTGTTATTGAGCCTGTTTCCCATTTGCTTCCAAAACTTACCCTTGATGGGCTTTCGTTGAGGGTAAAGGTATTGGTTCGTGTATCAACACTTTGGGTGAATAAGGCAATGCGTGTTTCATTCCATAATTCTTTTCCAAACAAAAGAGGAGAGTTGCAACAGGCACTCAATACAGGTCCAGATATAGCTTGTGCCCAATTGTATTGAGCTACAAATTCATCAGGGTTTATTTGAAGGTGAACCTGAAAACTTGTATTACAAGCCTCAAGTAAAACGGAGTCGTGAAGAATATTGAGTTCATCCACCCCTTTGATATGAATGTTAAAATGTTGTTTCCTTGATGCTATTATTGCTTCATTTAATACATAATAACGTTGCATTGGCGTCATATTTTCAAGATGAATATCGTCCAATGAAAGCGTGGGTAGAATCCCGGTCAATATTATTTTACTTTTTAGTTTTTCAGCAACTGTTTTGGCCTTCTTTAAAAGCCGTTCAGTGTCTGCTTGTAGTTGAGAAAAACAATTACCGGATAATTCAAGAGGATCCAGGTTGATTTCGAGATTAAATTTTGCAATCTCAGTTGTAAAATGGGGGTCATTGATTTTTTCCAGAATAGTTAGCGCATTTTGAGCGGGTAAAAAGTTTTCATTGACTAAACAAAATTCCTGCTCTGCACCAATTCTTATGGGTGCTTTCTCAATTAAATCATCGGAAATCATCTTTTCTAAAGCCTCAACGTCTTTGATGAGTTGATTAACATAATTTGCTGTTTCCTTCTTTTTTGTAAGCTGTGTTACTTTTAGAGTTCCCATAAGCCCTTTTTTGAAATAAATAAAGGGTTAAGTTAAAAGACTGATTTATAAAAAACTATGACAAGTGTCATACACAAATTTTAAAACGACATCTGTTTATGTTTTGAAGTTAAAAATGGAAATCGATTTAGAATAATCCCGTAATTGTTCCATTTTCATCAATATCAATATTTTCGGAAGCCGGGTGGGCAGGCAATCCGGGCATGCGCATCATATCGCCAGTTATTGGGACTAAGAAACCTGCTCCTGCAGCTATTTCGATTTCTCTGACTGTAATTGTAAACCCTGTGGGTCTTCCCAATAAGGCCGGGTTGTCTGAAAGCGACTTCTGTGTTTTTGCTATACACACCGGAAGTTGATCAAGCCCAAGATTTGAAATTTTCTTTAGATCAAGTTTAGCTCTTGAAGCATATTCTACTTTGGCCGCTCCATAAATTTTAGTGGCGATGGTTTCAATTTTTGATTGTACATTAGATTCCCAATTGTAAAGCGGGGTAAAGTTTGACTTGTTTTCTTCTACAGCAGCGACAACCTCCTTGGCCAATTCGATAGCCCCTTTCCCGCCTTTAGCCCAAACCTCGGCAAGGGCTACTCTAACTCCTTTAGATTTTGCAAAGGCTTTGATAGCTTCAATTTCTTCATCACTGTCTGTTATAAATTTATTGATAGCAATAACCGGCGTTAATTGAAACTGAAGAATGTTTTCAAGGTGTTTTTCCAGATTAGGCAAGCCCTTTTTGATAGCAGTTACATTGGGTGTTTTTAAATCATCAAGTGAGACTCCCCCATGGTATTTCAAGGCTCTGATGGTAGCTGTAATTACTACAACTTTTGGTTTTAGACCGGCACTTTGACATTTGATATCTAAAAACTTTTCTGCACCAAGGTCTGCTCCAAAACCAGCTTCAGTAACGGTATAATCAGATAGGCTCATTCCCATTTTTGTAGCAATAACCGTATTGGTTCCTTGAGCAATGTTGGCAAATGGGCCACCGTGAATAATGGCAGGGTTTCCTTCAAGTGTTTGCACCAAATTAGGTTTTATCGCATCTTTAAGTAATACGGTCATGGCGCCTTCAGCTTTTAAATCACGTGCATAAATGGGTTTCTTATCAATGGTATAGCCAACAAAAATATTGCCTAAGCGTGTTTTTAAATCAGTCAAATTGTTGGAAAGGCAGAGTATAGCCATTATTTCTGAGGCAGCGGTGATGTCAAAACCTGATTCGCGTGGAATACCTGAACCGGTTCCACCCAAACCAATAATAATATTTCTTAATGAACGATCGTTGACGTCCATCACGCGTTTCCAGGCAACGGTGCGTGCGTCAATTCCCAATGTGTTTGTTTTACTTTGAATGTTATTGTCTATCAATGCTGAAAGTAAATTATGTGCCTTTTCAATAGCTGAAAAATCTCCCGTAAAATGCAAATTGATATCTTCCATAGGGATTACCTGTGCATAGCCGCCGCCTGTCGCGCCACCCTTAATTCCAAAAACCGGTCCTAAAGAAGGCTCTCTTAAAACAACGGTTGTTTTTTTGCCAACTTGGTTGAGACCTTCAGATAGACCAATGGAAATGGTGGTTTTTCCCTCACCTGCAGGTGTGGGTGAAATAGCAGAGACCAAAATTAAATTACTTTGGTCTGATTTCGATTTGTCAATAAGAGAAAGGGGCAATTTAGCCTTGTGTTTTCCATAAAGCTCTATCTTGTCAGATTGGATACCCAGTTTTTTTGCAATTTCTGTGATGTGAAGTGGCGTGGCTTTTTTGGCAATGTCTAAATCGGTCATAGAATCTTTATTTTGGTTTGATATCTCCAAAAATAGGTTTTTTTATGCGTTTTCTGAATGATAAATGTCAATGAATTGATTGAAAATAATGATTTTATCTTCTTCTTGAGCTATTGCGCCCACCCGAATTTCTTGATGAACGCTGCTGTCTTTGCGGTGTTTTTTCAACTTGGTGATTAACCAAAGGAAAGTTGTCGTTCTCCAAAACAGGAATTTGTTTGCCAATAAGTTTTTGAATATCCTTCAAATAAGCTTTTTCTTCAGCATCACAAAAAGCGATGGCAATACCGTCTGCTCCGGCTCTTCCTGTTCTACCAATGCGGTGTACATAAGACTCAGGAATATTGGGAAGCTCATAGTTGATTACGTGGGTGAGGTCATCTATATCTATACCACGTGCTGCAATATCTGTTGCAACAAGCACACGAGTTTCTTTGGTTTTAAAGCTGTTCAAAGCTCGTTGGCGGGCGTTCTGCGATTTGTTACCGTGAATGGCTTGTGATTTTATGCCGGCTTTTACCAGGTCTTTTACAACCTTATCTGCACCATGCTTGGTGCGGGTAAACACAAGTGCCCTGTCAATTTTTTTGTCTGAAAGCACTTCTTTTAACAGATGTTTTTTGTTTTCCTTATCTACAAAATACACTGCTTGATTAATCGTGTTTGCGGTGCTAGATACTGGAGTTACTTCCACTTTGGATGGATTAACCAAGATGGTGTTTGCCAATTTCACAATAGGGTCCGGCATTGTGGCAGAAAAAAACAAAGATTGTCTTTTCTGTGGAATTTTAGTTATGATTTTCTTTACATCGTTTAAAAAACCCATATCAAGCATGCGATCTGCCTCGTCCAAAACAAAAAACTGCAACTGATTTAATTGTACAAATTTCTGACTGATTAAATCCAGCAAGCGTCCCGGTGTGGCGATTAAAACATCCACTCCCGAACGCAAAGATTTTACTTGACTGTTTTGACTCACACCACCAAAAATAACTTCATATTTTAAATTGGTTTTGGCACCATAGTTTTCAAAACTCTCGGCTATTTGTATGGCGAGTTCCCTCGTGGGTGTTAAAATTAAAGCCCTGATGGGACGTCTCCCGGTATAGTGGTTTTTTTGCTCATTCATTAATTGAATTATTGGAATGGCAAAAGCAGCTGTTTTTCCTGTGCCGGTTTGAGCACAGCCTAATACGTCTTTTCCCTGAAGTGTAAGTGGAATGGTTTGTGCCTGAATGGGCGTAGGTGTTTCATATCCTTCATTTTTTAAAGCCTCAAGGATTGGGGCTATTAAGTTTAAATTTTCAAATGTCATTATAAATGGTAAATAGTTTAAGACCGAATCAATTGAAAAAGGTTCACTGTCTCGGTCTTTGTGACAGGAATTCTTTTTTGTACTGCTTAAACTTTAAATGTGATTTGGAGAATTATTTCCGAAATTTAGGAAAGAAAAAGAGTAGCGATACCTGTTTTTCGTTTCGTTAAAAACGATGATATCGGGGGCAAAGCTACTCTATTTTTTATTAAAACCATGTTTTTTTAAAAGGTTCTTCAAAACTGAACATTAAAATACTGAATTAATGGGTGAAAAATTAGCCTTACTTTTGCAGAACAAATTCTTGTTATGCAAAAACACAAAGCCGGCTTCGTGAATATTATAGGCAATCCAAATGTGGGTAAATCTACCTTGATGAATGCCTTTGTGGGCGAAAAACTGTCTATCATCACCAGCAAAGCGCAAACCACTAGGCACCGTATTTTGGGAATTGTCAATGGAGATGACTTTCAGATGATTTTGAGCGACACGCCGGGTATCATTAAGCCTGCATATCAACTTCAGGAATCGATGATGGGTTTTGTGAAATCTGCTTTTGAAGACGCAGATGTGCTTATTTATATGGTGGAGATAGGTGAGAAGGAACTAAAAGATGAAGCCTTTTTTAATAAAATCATCCATTCAAAAATTCCTGTGCTGTTGCTAATCAATAAGATTGATAAATCAAATCAGCAGCAACTGGAAGAACAGGTTCAGCTTTGGGCAGAAAAAGTACCCAATGCAGAGATTTTTGCTATTTCAGCTTTGGAGGGTTTTCAGGTTAAAGAGGTTTTCGACAGAATAATTGGGCTCCTTCCTGAATCCCCACCCTTCTATCCCAAGGATCAACTCACTGACAAGCCTGAACGTTTTTTTGTAAATGAAACCATCAGGGAAAAAATCCTGATGCATTACAAAAAAGAAATTCCTTACAGTGTTGAGGTAGATACTGAAGAGTTTTTTGAAGAAGAAAACATTATCCGGATGCGTGCCGTCATTATGGTGGAACGCGATACCCAAAAAGGAATTATCATTGGTCATAAGGGTGAAGCCCTAAAAAGAGTGGGTGTAGAGTCCCGAAAAGATCTTGAAAAATTTTTCGGAAAGCAAGTTCACCTTGAGTTGTATGTAAAAGTCAACAAAAACTGGCGCAGTGACTCTAGGCAGTTAAGACGGTTTGGATATGATTCTTAGTTTATAGAGGTTAGGAATAGTTGAAAGTACCAAATTCCAAGCACCAAATTCCAATAAAACCTCTGTGAATCTCCGTGATATCTCAGTGTAACTCTGTGTTATTGTTCTACAACTAACTATTACTTAAAATCTATTTTGGAATTTTTCCATGTCATTCGGCCTCCAACAATTGATTCATCACTTTTTCCAATTCCCTTGCCTGAGGCATTCCTTTTTTTCGGTTGCTTCGTGCTGTAAAGTAGAGACTAAACCAGGCAATAATCATCAACATCATTACACCAAGATGAATACCAAATGGCTCCCCCAAAGACCAGTTTGAATAAGCAAATACCCCAAAAATGATAAAGATACCCGCAACCACAAAATGCAGGAACATAAACATAGTCCAAAGTGCGGGCTCAGGACCAAAGAGGCCTTTAATTTTGGTGCCACCCTCGTGGAGTTCTTCCAATTCGAGATGAAGATGTGGTGAGTAGGTTTTTTTGTTTTCTTTTCCAATGTAAATCCAGATATGTTCATCCAGATTGTTGATGATAAAATCGGGTTTCAAACTGTTGCTTAACTCTTTTGCGTTAGCTATTATTGTGATTAAAGATTTAGGCACACTTTTTTCAAATCGGGGTCTCAGTTGAATTTGATTATCAATATCCATAATGGTTTTATATAGAAGTGTCTAAAATAGAATGTTGCTGTAAAACTAAGAACAAAACACCTACCTTTGCAAAAAATTTAAAAATTTGTCATGTCAAATATAGTTGCAGTTGTAGGAAGGCCCAATGTGGGGAAATCCACTTTTTTTAACCGAATGATCAAACGTCGCGAAGCCATTGTTGATGCAGTGAGTGGAGTAACGCGTGACAGAAACTATGGTAAAAGCGATTGGAACGGCAAAGAATTCTCACTCATTGATACCGGAGGGTATGTGAGAGGAAGCGATGATATTTTTGAAGCAGAAATTGACAAACAAGTAGAGCTAGCTATTGATGAAGCAGATGCCATCATTTTTATGGTGGACGTTGAAGCCGGTGTAACCGGAATGGACGAAGTGGTCGCAAAACTGCTTCACCGTTCCAATAAACCGGTATTTTTGGCTGTAAACAAAGTGGACAATTCAAAAAGAGGGGAGGATGCTGTTGAATTCTATGCTTTGGGTTTTGAGAAGATATATCCCATAGCAAGTATCAATGGAAGTGGTACCGGAGATTTGCTCGATGATCTGGTAAATGCACTTCCTGAAAAGCCGGAAGTAGAAGAAGAAGAATTACCGCGTTTTGCCGTTGTGGGAAGACCCAATGCCGGGAAATCTTCTTTCATCAATGCGTTAATTGGTGAAGACAGATATATCGTTACCGATGTTGCCGGAACCACCCGTGATGCCATTGATACAAAATACAACCGTTTTGGATTTGAATTCAATTTGGTCGATACTGCCGGTATAAGACGTAAATCCAAAGTAAAAGAAGATCTCGAATTTTATTCTGTGATGCGAAGCGTGCGTGCTTTGGAGCATTGCGATGTTGCTATTTTGGTGGTAGATGCCACACGAGGATTTGAAGGACAAGATCAAAATATTTTCTGGTTGGCACAACGCAACAATAAAGGAATAGTCATTTTAGTAAACAAATGGGATTTAGTAGAAAAGGACACTCATTCTGTAAAACATTTTGAGAAAATGATCAGGGAACGCTGTGAGCCTTTTACAGATGTTCCCATTGTTTTTATCTCTGTGTTAACCAAACAACGTATATTCAAAGCAATTGAAACTGCTGTGGAAGTTTATGAAAACCGAAGCAGACGCATTCCCACAAGTAAATTTAATGAAGTGATGTTGGAGATTGTTGAGCACATGCCACCCCCGGCATACAAAGGGAAATATGTCAAAATTAAATACTGTACACAGTTGCCCACGCCTCATCCCACGTTTGCATTTTTCTGTAATTTACCTCAATATGTGAAAGATCCATACAAGCGCTTTTTAGAAAATAAGTTGCGAGAAAAGTTTGATTTTACAGGGGTTCCTATTACGATTTATTTTAGGAAGAAATAGCTTTTATTAGTTATTGATGCTTGTCAAACCACCCCACAATATAAGCAACTTGCCTTATGAGATTTGAAGGCCTGGCGGTAATGCCATGACTTGCCTCAGGAATTCGGACTAACATTGCTTCCTTTCCTTGTATTTTAAGCGCATTATAGTATTGTTCAGATTCACTCATAGGTGTGCGGTAATCATTTTCCCCGCAAATTATCATCGCAGGGGTATTTACATTTCCAACCAGTGAGATTGGCGAATGATTGAGATATTGATCAGGATCTTCCCAGGGCTTTTTGTTGAACCAGTATTGATAATAAATCGAGCCACCATCTGAAGTTAAAGCAAAACTATACCAGTTGATCACAGGCTTGCTCACAACAGCAGCAGCAAAACGGTCTGTTTTTCCAATGCTCCAGCTTGTTAGCACTCCTCCGCCACTACCACCGGTAATGTATAGCCTGTCTGTATCAATAAAACCTTTGGCTATGACAGCATCAATGCCACTCATAAGATCATCATAATCTTCACTAGGATAATTTTTGTTGATGTAAGCGGCAAACTCCTCTCCGTAACTGGTGCTCCCACGGGGATTTGTATATAAAACAACATACCCTTGAGTCGCCATCAACTGAAGCTCAGGTGTGAAATGAGGACCATAACTCAGATAAGGTCCACCGTGAATTTCCAATATCAAAGGATATTTTTTTGACGCGTCAAAGTCCGGCGGATAGATGATCCAGCCTTGAACATCTTTATTGTCATAAGTGGATTTAAACCAAATTTCCTCAACCTTACCTATTTTCTTGTTTACTAAAAAGTTATCATTTAAGGCAGTGATTCTTTTTTCTTTCGCATTGGAATGAAAATTACCTACAGCCAATTCTGCCGGGCGCGAAGTACTTGCTTGCGTAAAGACATAATTACCGTTATTAGCTATTGAAAAAGAGCCGGAACTATATGGTCTTCCATAGCTTTCACTGCCGATGTTTGATGTGATAGTAGTGGTATTTCCGTTAAGTTTCATAGAAGCCAAAACCCCTTTGCCGTGTCTAGTGTATTTTACGAAGAGGCTTTTGCTGTCTGCTGCCCATTCAAAGTCATCCATATCTAAATTCAGATTATGTTTGATTTCTTTTATTTCTGAGCCGTCAATTTTCATATAAAAAAGTCGGGAAAGCTGATAGCCCACAAATTTGTCATCATAATGGGTGAAAGCAATCCATTTTCCATCTGGCGATACGTTAGGCTTGCTGAAGGGCCCTCTTCCTTGAGTGATTTTAGAAAGCTGTGAGGTTATAATATTAACTTTATAAAAATGATTATTATTAGGATCTAAGTCTGCATTTTCTTCCCGGTTTGCCGAAACAATAATGCTGTTTTCAACGGGTATCCAACTGATTCCAGAATGATTGTAATTTCCGAAAGTCAACTGTCTTGCAGCACCGCCGCTAGAACTTACCACAAAAACATGCCTGAATCCGGGTTCGACAAAAGTAAAATTTCCATCAGATCTGTAATTTATCTGATCGATTATTTTTGCGGGTTTTGCCCATTCTGCACCTTTGGGTGGCCCTGGGAATTTTCCGATTTTTGGCTCTTCTGCGGGAACAGTCATCGTAAATGCAATCCATTTTCCATCAGGAGACCAGCTTAGGTTGCCGGGTGACTTTGTTAAATTGGTTACTGAAGCTGTTTGACCTGTTTTCATCCATCTCACAAAAATTTGAGCACTTCCTTCTTCAGTACTTACATAAGCTAATTTTTCGCCATCAGGTGACCATTTTGCATTGCTGAAATTTTGCTTTCCGGACGTGAGCGGCAGTTCTTTTTTCCCCTCAAAATCGATAAGCCACAGGTTAGTGAACTTTTTGTCTGTCATAATATCAAACTGGTTCCTGAGATAGACAATTTGATTGCCATCATTAGAAATTTCAGGGCTTGAAGCATATTGCATTTCAAAAACATCGAGGTAATCAAAAGGAGTTTGCGTTTGAATTTGCGCGATTGTTGAAGAAGTGAGAAAAATAAAAATAAAATAAAATGGAAAATGAAATTTAGTTTTCATAGTTAAAAAATTGATTTACTAATTGAAGTTGTTTAACCTTTTTAACCAATTAGAAAAAGCTTAAACTACTACTTGTTTAATATTAAAGTTTAATTGGAATTATAATCCTTCTTTAAGCTTATGTAATTCTAACTTAACACGCTCCAGTTTTTGAATAATTTCAAAACGATCCAGGGTTTTTTTATTTTCTTTTAAATGTGTTTTGGCTCCTTCAAGAGTGAATCCTCTTTCTTTGACCAAATGAAAAATCAACTCCAGGTTTTTGATGTCTTCAGGTGTAAATTTACGATTGCCTTTTGCATTTTTTTTGGGTTGCAGAACATCAAATTCCTTTTCCCAAAAACGAATGAGAGATGTATTCACGTCAAAAGCTTTGGCTACTTCACCAATGTTATAATAGCGTTTTTCTGGAAGTGTTGCTTTCATATTCAATCCGCAAAAGCGGGTAAATTTAACGTGTAAAAGTTTTGTTTATTAATCCAGTGACTGATTTTCTTGTTGTGATTTTCTCAACAAGATTTCAAATTCTTCTGCTGTTAAGTTTCCATAGTAGAAGTTTATTGGATTGATTCGCTCACCATCTTTTATAACTTCATAATGCAAGTGAGGTGCTTGTGACCTTCCTGTGCTTCCAATAAAACCAATAATATCACCTCTTTTTACCTGTTGACCAGCCCTGATGTTGTACTTATGCAAATGGGCATAGAGGGTTTCATACCCAAATCCATGATCAATAACAATGTGGTTGCCATAACCGGTTGCCTTGTTGTCTGCCCTGATTACTTTTCCATCTCCTGTTGCATAGATTGGTGTGCCTGTGGGTGCGGTAAAATCCATTCCGTGGTGAAACTTTCTCACTTTGGTAAATGGGTCTGTGCGCCACCCATATCCAGAAGCCATTCTTGATAAATCTTCATTAGCAACAGGCTGTATCGCCGGAATTGCAGCAAGTAACTTTTCTTTTTCACTTGCCAGAACGGTAATTTCATCCAATGATTTTGATTGAACAACGATTTGTTTTGTCAAAATGTCCATTCTTCGGTTAGTGGATATAATTAACCTGGAGTTATCAAACCCTTCAAAATCACGATACCTGTTGACTCCTCCAAACCCGGCTTTGCGCTGTTCTTCTGGAATGGGGTCTGCTTCAAAATACAACCGGTAGATATTATCATCTCTTTCGGCAACATCAGCCAAAACTTCCTCAACATCAGCCATTTTTCTATTGAGAAGCTCAAATTGAAGCTGCATGTTTGATAGTTCTCTACTCAATACTTTTTCACGTGGAGTTTCTAAAGCAGGTACACTAAGATATATTAATAGCAATAAAAAACCACTAAGAAACATTCCTAAGGTGTACAAAATAATTAGACCAAAACGACGACCCTTTTTGGATTCAATTTTTCGATAGGAGAGTGTATCGCTGTCGTAATAATATTTAACCTTTGACATAAGTTAAATTGTGCTATTTTTGCAATGAATTGTTAAGAAATAATTGTTTAAATGATACTCTTAACGAACAAATATAAAAAATAGTTTTACACCAGCATCTTTATTAATACTCCTTTAGCATTTATGAACTCAAAAGACATTAGAAACCAATTCTTAGAATTCTTCAAAGCCAAAGAACACACCATTGTGCCTTCAGCCCCCATGGTTATTAAGGATGATCCCACGTTAATGTTTACAAATGCAGGGATGAACCAGTTTAAGGAGTATTTTTTGGGGAATTCTGTTCCCAAAAGTAGCCGTGTGGCTGATACCCAAAAATGCTTACGGGTTTCCGGTAAACACAACGACTTGGAAGAAGTGGGCAGAGATACTTACCACCACACCATGTTTGAAATGCTGGGTAACTGGAGTTTTGGTGATTATTTTAAGAAAGAAGCTATTGAATGGGCGTGGGAACTTCTTACCGAAGTTTATAAAATCGATAAAAGCATCCTTTATGTCACCATTTTTGAAGGCGATAATAAAGAAGGATTAGAAAGAGATACTGAAGCTTACAACCACTGGAAACAATTTGTGCCCGAAGAGCGCATCCTTAACGGAAACAAAAAAGACAACTTCTGGGAAATGGGCGATCAAGGTCCCTGCGGCCCTTGTTCTGAAATTCACGTCGATATTCGCTCTGCAGAAGAAAAAGCCAAGGTTCCAGGTAAAGACCTGGTCAATAATGACCACCCACAAGTGGTAGAAATCTGGAATCTCGTGTTTATGCAATTCAACAGAAAAGCAGACGGTTCACTGGAAAAACTACCCGCTCAGCACGTTGATACCGGAATGGGTTTTGAGCGATTGTGTATGGTTTTACAGGGTGTAAAATCAAACTATGACACCGATGTTTTTACACCGCTCATCAAAAAAATTGAAATTATTACCGGCTCGACTTATGCAAATCCCGAAGTCTCGGGAGAAGAAACAGATATTGCCATTCGGGTGATTGCAGATCACGTTAGAGCAGTTTCTTTCTCCATTGCAGATGGCCAGTTGCCAAGTAATACCGGGGCGGGCTATGTGATTCGTCGTATTTTAAGACGCGCCATTCGCTATGGGTTTACATTTCTCAATACCAAAGAGCCTTTTATTTATAAACTGGTAGAAACTTTAAGCGAACAAATGGGCGACGCTTTCCCGGAGCTTAAATCTCAAAAACAGCTTATTTCACAAGTGATTCAAGAGGAAGAAAATTCCTTTTTGCGTACGCTAGACCAAGGGTTACAACTTCTTGACAATATTATCGCTCAAGCGAAAACCAAAACAATTTCTGGAAAAAAAGCTTTTGAGTTGTATGATACCTTTGGTTTTCCCATAGATTTAACGGCTCTTATTTTAAGCGAAAGAGGATACTCGCTGGACGAAGCAGCATTTAACAGCGAGTTGCAAAAACAAAAAGACCGCTCCAGAGCCGCCTCAGAAGTAGCGACAGATGACTGGACAATCTTATCAGAATCTACTAAAGAACCTTTTGTGGGCTATGACCAAACTGAAAACGAAGTCAAAATTACCCGCTACCGAAAAGTAGATTCCAAAAAAGATGGAAAACTTTACCAAATCGTTCTCGACAGTACCCCGTTTTATCCTGAAGGTGGTGGGCAAGTGGGGGATAAAGGAGTCCTCACCCCGGCCCTCTCCAAAGGAGAGGGAATAAAAGGAGAATCTATAGAGGTTCTTGACACTAAAAAAGAAAACAACCTCATTTTACATTTCACTAAAAAATTGCCGGCAGATGTTCACGCGACTTTTAAGGCTGAGGTGAATACAGCATTAAGAACCAAGACATCAAAAAATCACACTGCAACACATTTATTACATCAGGCTTTGCGGGAAATTCTAGGAACTCACGTTGAACAAAAGGGGTCTTTGGTAAGTCCTGACTATTTGCGGTTTGATTTTTCACATTTTTCCAAACTCACTCTGGAAGAAATAAAACAGGTAGAGACCTTTGTCAACAACCGCATTGAAGAACAGTTGCCCCTTGATGAAAAACGAAATATTACATACAACCAGGCCATTGAACAAGGTGCCATTGCACTTTTTGGCGAAAAATATGGTGATACTGTGCGTGCCATCAAGTTTGGTAACAGTATGGAATTGTGTGGTGGTATTCACGTAAAAAATACAGCCAACATCTGGCACTTTAAAATCACAAGTGAAGGCGCCATCGCATCGGGAATTAGACGTATTGAGGCAATTACAGGTGATGCTGTAAAAAAGCATTTTGAAGAACAGGAATCCAATCTTTCCACTATAAAAGAAATGCTTAAGAATCCGCAGGATACTTTGAAGGCGGTAAAAAGCTTGCAGGAAGAAAATACCGATTTGAAAAAACAACTGGAGCAATTGCTAAAAGAAAAAGCCAAAGGTTTAAAAAGTGAATTACAAAATGAACTTCAAGAAATAAATAGTGTTCAATTTCTGGCAAAACAAGTGAATCTAGACGCTAACGGCGCAAAAGATTTGGCTTATGAACTGGGAAATTTAGGCTCAAATATATTCTTGCTGCTGGCAACCGTTCAGGACAACAAACCGATGCTTACCTGCTATATTTCTAAAGAACTTGTTGCAGAAAAAGGAATGAATGCCGGGCAAGTTGTTCGGGAATTAGGAAAATACATCCAGGGTGGTGGTGGTGGTCAACCGTTTTTTGCAACTGCCGGCGGGAAAAACCCTGCTGGAATTCCTGAAGCGCTTGAAAAGGCTAAGGAATATATTTTCTGAATCTCTCGCAAAGGCGCAAAGACGCAAAGGAAAATTTAAAAATATGACAGAAAACGAAATTTCAAAAATAATTGTTGATGTGTCATATAAGGTTCATACTCAGTTAGGTCCTGGACTTTTAGAATCAGTTTATGAAACGATTCTTTATTTTGAACTTATTGAGCGTGGTTTGCAAGTTGAGCGGCAAAAAGCAATTCCGGTTTATTGGAATGAAATTAAAATGGAACTAGGCTTTAGAGCAGATCTTATTGTTGAGGATAAAGTAATTATTGAAATTAAATCTGTTGAACAAATCGCTCAAGTTCATCCAAAACAATTACTCACTTATTTAAAGATTACTGGAATCAAACTAGGGCTTTTAATTAACTTTAATGAAATTTTGATTAAAAACGGTATTACTCGAATTGTAAATAATTTGTAAAACCTAAACATAATGAACTTTGCGCCTCTGCGCCTTTGCGAGAAAAACATGAAATTAACAACAGAAATAAATATCCCAAAAAGCAAGCATCCCATCGATTACCATTCAAAAATAATGGCTTTCGGTTCTTGTTTTGCAGAACACATGGGTGCCAAGTTTCAGTATTATAAATTTCAAAATACCATCAATCCTTTCGGAATTTTATTCCATCCTTTGGCGATTGAAAAGGTGATCCATTTCGCCTTAAGCGAAAATGCATTCACTGAAAATGACATCTTTTTTCTAAATGAACGCTGGCATTGTTTTGATGCCCATTCCCAATTAAGTCATCCCGATAAAGAAGTGTTGTTGCAAAACCTGAATGGGGCGTTGAAAATCCCCAGAGAACAACTTAAAGAATCTACTCATTTTATTTTAACCCTGGGAACGGCGTGGGTTTACAAACATAAAAAGTCTGGAGATATCGTGGCAAACTGCCATAAGGTGCCTCAAAACGAATTTGAAAAGCAATTGCTTTCGATTACTGAAATTGAAGAAAGTCTTCATAAAATTGTTGAAATAGTCAAAGAAAATAACCCAAATATCAGTTTTACTTTTACCATTTCGCCGGTAAGGCACCTCAAAGATGGATTTGCAGAAAACCAAAGAAGCAAAGCACATTTAATTGCTGCACTTCAGAGCTTTTTAAATAGAAAAATAACCAATCCACGGGTACTAAGCGGAGCCGAAGTGGGGGACTATTTCCCTTCCTACGAAATCCAAATGGATGAACTGCGTGATTACCGTTTTTATGCTGAAGATATGGTGCATCCCAATCAATTGGCTGTTGATTTTATTTGGGAACGATTTTCAGAAACTTATTTTACAAAAGAGACTTTTGCAACAATGAAAGAAGTTGACACGATCCAAAAAGGGTTAGCGCACAAACCATTCAACCCAAGCAGTGAAAGTCATATCAAGTTTATACAAAAACTTGAAAATCAAATGGAACAACTACAAAAGAAATTTGGTCATATTCAGTTTTAACCCTTAAAACCGGTAGCCCAAACTGATTGAAAATCGGGGTACTATCGTATAATCGTTATATTCACTGTTGTTGATAAAGTTTCTACCAATACCGCCCGAAATTTCTGTGACAAACTTTTCATGAAGTGTGAATTTTCCTCCAACAGCAATGCCTATAGCAAAAGAGGTCATATTTCTGCTTGACTCTTCATAAAAATAGTAGTCAGTTTCCGGATTATAATAAGACCAATATTGATATTCTTTATAAGAATTCAGCATTCCAAATCCCTCAAAAAAGAAACCTTGAGCGGGTTTTTTACCAAAAAATAATCTGTAGTAAGGCGTTATCGCATAATTTAAATCCCAAAATTCGCTATCATTTGTGTTGATAAGAACAGATGTACCCACCGATGAATAGTCATTTAAATTTCTTTCATAGGAAACTTCTACAGCGCCTAGTATGAAATACAACATATTCAGTTTGATTTCATTTTTATTGAACTTTACAGCTTCTTGATTCTCCTGCGAGTAACTTATAAAACAACCAAATAACAGACAGCTAATAAGTAACTTTTTCATAGGTTTTTATAAAGCTTAAATTTTCCGCAAATATCAATTAATATTTGAGACAAAAAACATAAATAATCTAATTGTGTTTTATTATTTTCGGGTATGAAAAAAATCTATCTTCTTTCGTTGTTATTAGTTGTTTTTATCTCTTTTCAGGGGTCTTCTCAGATAAAAGATGCAAATCCCATCATCTTTGTTCACGGTATGCTGGGAAGTGGTGATACTTGGGTAAAACCGGTTCAACAATTTAAAAATCAAGGCTATCCTGAAAATTATCTGGGTGTTTTAGACTGGAACACACTTTCACCTCAAAGAGAAATTTCTTTAAAAAAGCTGGACAGTATCATCAACCACCTTTTAAATGAAACGGGTAAGGATAAAGTAAATCTTGTGGGGCACTCTGCCGGTGGGGGTCTCGTTTCTAATTTTATTATGAGTGATTCCATCGCAAAAAAAGTCAATAAATACATTCACGTGGGAAGTGGAATTTTACAAAAAATTCCGACGGTGCCAACTTTGAATTTATATTCAGATGCAGACTTGATAGTGAGAGGTTCAGATATTGAGGGCGTTACAAATGTCAAACTTCCCGATTTGGATCATTATGAAATTGCAACAGATTCTCTGGCTTTCGCCGAAATGTATCGTTTTTTTCACGGTGAAAACCCAAAGCCTGTTGTTCAGAAAAATGACCTACAAACGGTTACTATAAGCGGGAAAGTATTGGTGATGGGTGAAAACAATATTCCTGAAAATACAAGGTTAACTATTTACCCGTTCAATCCGGAAAACGGAAAAAGGCTTCAAACAGAACCTTTAGCTACTAGAACTCTATCAAATCACGGTAACTGGCTTCCCGTTGAGGTGGATTCAAAAAGTTATCTGGAATTTGTTATTTCTCCGGAAAATGGCCGCACAATTCATTATTTCAGAGAACCTTTTACATCTTCAAATCATCTGGTTTATTTAAGAACATTGCCCACAACAGGTATGGCTGCGATGTTATTTTCAGGATTGCCTGCTAATGAAGAAGAATCGGTTTTGGTAATTTTTAGTGCAAACAAAGCAACCATTGCAGGCAGGGATTTTCTTTCAGTAAATGGCGTAGAATTAACTACCACTGAACTGGCTTCGCCACAAAAAACGGCTATCGCCCATTTTGTGTATGATGATAAAACAGACCGGGTTTCTTCTAACAATCCCATCGCTATGTTTGGTATGATGCCCTTTATGAGTGGGGCAGATGTGTGGCTGGAAATTAATAAACCCATTGAGCTAAAATTTCAAAACAGGTCGATGACTATCCCATCACTTCCCGGTTCAAAATCTATTCTTGTTGCAGTGTTTGAATAATTTTTTTTAGAATTTTGTGAATATAGGGCAACTGCCTTATTGAACAGTATCTGCTTGTTTTTCATCTTTGTTTCAACTTTAAAAACCAATTAATTATGAAAACAATGAAAAACACAATGTATATGATGCTAATTGCTTTAGCATTAGTTTTTACAGCTACGTCATGCAGTAAAGATGATGACGGTGGCGATGGCGGTGATGCTGCTTCAGGAATTGTAAAAGGGAAAGCTGATGGCGTATTAGTAACCTCCACAAAACAATTGACAAGTGCAACAATAATCAATGCTGGAGGTACATCAACCGTAAGTATTCAAGGAACCAATATGGATGGTAAAGGCTTCAATTTTACGATCAATGGATTTGAAGGAACCGGAACTTATAACATTGGGGGCGGAGCGAATGTATTTATAGTAGCTAATTATATTGAAGGCAATGCTACAAACCCTTTAGATACAAAAATATGGACAGCTCCATTTGATGATACTGTAGCCGGTGAAATTAACATTTCAGAATCTTCAGACACTACAATCAAAGGAACTTTTGAATTCACAGGTAAAAATGATGACGGTACTTTCAAAGAAATTACTGAAGGGTCATTTAATGTTGACTTCTAATTCCACTTAATTCTAATTAAAAAGCCGAAAACTTTAAGTTGTTTTCGGCTTTTTTACTTTAATATAAGTCAATTGCCTTATTGATTGTAGATCATAAGTTTCTCAATTTAGTACCTGAATTGAAACAAATAAAAATCAAACAATAACTATTAATAATCAATACAGTGTCATTATGAAAAATTTAAGTCTTTTAATTGCTTTCTGCTGTTACATGTTATTTTCTGCAACTGTTTTAGCACAAAAAACAACACCCAACTTTATATATGATGCGGGTGGTAAAATAGATGAAATGATGATTACCGAGTCTGGGATTCTCGTTGCCACTACTTCAAATGGACTGGTTTGTGTAAAACCCAACAAAAGTGACTTGCATTTTAAGTTTACCGATTTTGGAAAAATTAAACCAGAAGAGTATTATTTTGTACCCAATTCACCTTATGTTGTATTAGCTCAAGGCCGATTTATGAGTTCTAAAAAAGCTGTTTTAGATTATGTATCTGGAAAGGTGCTTTTTAATTCTACTACAGATGACTGGAAACAAATTTATTCAGAAACGATTGCGATACCCCAAAACAAGCTTATTGTAAGTGGGCTTCAAAAAAGTGGCGGTATGGCCGAGAACAACACACCAAAAATAGCCGTTTATGACTTAGCTACCGGTAAACTCGACTTTTCTTTTTTTATGTTCAAACCCGGCAAAGTTACATCAGCAAACTGGTCTGTTACCGGAGAAGTTCTTCTATTGAAGGATCGCATGCTCATACCAACATCAAGGGGAATTGTCGCCAAAACTTTTAAAGGGGATGATATTTGGGAAAATAATGTAAAAAATGTTAATTGGATGGTAGCAGACGAAAGTGAAAAAGAAATTTATGGTTTTCAACTTTCAACAAGCGGGAAAAACACTGAAATATTTAAAATCAATCCAACATCAGGTGCTGAAATTTGGGCGAAAGCCCCAAAAGTACAAGGAAGCGTTTCTAATTTTGAAATTTTACCTCAAGGATTGGCAATTGTTAGCAACAAGAGCAGTGGAGGTGCATCTGGTTTGAATAAATTAATGGCTCAAAATGATGAGTCTGAAATTGGGTTCATAAGTGCTCAAACCGGTGCAGATCTATGGGAAAAAGCTCCAAAAACAAAAGGCTATGTTCAACATTTCTATGTGATGGATGATGGTATTTTATTTGGAATTCAACAAGGAGGAATTAATAAGATTTCTTACGATGGAAAACCTTTGTTTAAGAAGCCATTGAGTACGGGAGAAAACATACACACTATGGCCGAAACGCCTCAAGGACTAATTTATATTACCGATGAGGATGCCAATATTGTTAATTTAAATACCGGCGAGACCATTTGGAAAAAAGCGTTGAAATATAAAAAATCAAACGGGGTACAATCTACGTATGATTCAAAAAATAACAGATATCTCATAGCTACAGACAGTGAAGCATTTGCAATTGATGAAAATACCGGTGATGTTGCAGGTTTTGTAACTTTAGACTTCAAAGAAAAAGAAGGCCCTACAAGTATGGAAGTGAGAGAAGGTGGTATATTTATAGGTTCCAGCCAAAATATGTTTAAATATGCTTTTAACGGCGATGAAATTTATAATTCATATTTTAAGTCACCGGGTATTAGCACCTTTGGTAAAATTGCAATGGGAGTGCTAGCAGTGGCAACTACAGCAATGGCTGCACACCAAGCTGCCGTTGCAGGAGCAAATAAAAACACCCTAGGTCAATACAATGATTATGGTGCTCAGGCAAATAGAAATGCCGATATGTTTGCCTCAATTGGCTCAGCTTCATTTAACGAAATGGCAAAACGATTTAGAGCAACTACAGAAACCCGGGATTCACAATTTATATTGACCAAAACAGATAATGGCGTGGGTCTTGTAAAAGTTAATAAAGATACTGGTAATGTTGAAAAAGAAGTAGTGTTAAACGATAAAAAGCCGGTTTATGAAGTCGATGAAATAGAAGGAATACTATATTACATCAATAAAAATAATATTGAGGCTTATTCACTCAATCAATAAATCTAATAATCTATTTGCCTAAAATTATGGGGATGATTTTAGGATAAAAAAACCCCGGAAATTTTTCCGGGGTTTTGTTTTTAAAATCTGTAAGTTCAGCAATAAATTATTTACAGAATGAAAGTCTGTCTTTAATTCCCTGATGCTGTTTCTCTCCGTCTGTGAGCCTTAAAGCCGCAGTTAATTCAACTATATAAGCGCATTTTTCCAAAGAACTTACATCACCGATATAATCTGAGGAACCAAAGGCTTCTTCTCCGGGAGTTGGAAATTGAACCGGTTCAAAAGTATGCGATCCACCGGGGCCTGTCATAGAAAGGTTTACATTTCCAAGATTTGGATTTGCAGCTGTGTAGTTTACGGTTAGGGTCGTGTCAACTTTACTACAACCACCACCCACACTCAATTGCTGTAGATCAAGACAGGCGATACCCAATTCATTGCTGGTTGTGGGAAGCCAAGATCCTCCTTGAGGAACATTTTCATAAACCGTATTGAATATGGCGAGAGGTCTTGAGAAACCGGAAACAACCTCGGTTGAAGGATTGCCTGCCTCACGTTTTACCATTCGCAGAGCATAATAGTCATTCTGTAATAAAGGGGCCGAGCTTGACCCTTGAATTAACCCAGATTTATCAACAGTTCCTCCATTTAATTGAGTAGTAATTAATTTAATTAAAGCACCATTAAAAAAGAGATCAAACCCACCACCGGAATACTGTGGTGACTGAATCCAGTTTCCATTAAACTCAACTCTTATTTCATTGCCACTTGGTGTTGGGGAATTATTTCCATGAATGACATAGGAGTCACTTCTTATTATTGGAAATAGAGAAGTTAAACGCGTTGCAATTTGTGTTCTTGCAATTTGACCAGGTTCAACATCAGTCCAAGAGGCAATCGATGAAATATCAGTATTTGGGTCAGCCACTTTTGCATATTGAAACTTGTACTCAAGAGGATTACCATTGTGTAACTGGGTCAATGATCCTCTCAATTCGATCGTGCTGTAGAATGCTTGATTGTTCAAGTTGGTTTCAGTTTTTCCAGTTGTAAGCCCAGTTGTTGGGTCAATATTCAAAACCGGATGGTATTTTCTGGCATAACCAATTTCATAAAAAGCAGCTGGAACATCACCTGGAATTGCAGGACTTTCCTTCAAGCATAGCTGGACACATAAACAGTTGCTCACATTTTTTCTGCTTGGCTTCAAACCTTCTGATGGATTTTCTGCAAAAAACTCAACTCCTCCCACTGCAAATTTAAAGTAAATATCAGGCCCGTTATCAAAACTGAAAAATGGCGTTGTTTCTATATTAATATAAGGCGATAAAAAGGTCTTTTTAAAATCGATGGATCTGTAGAAGATGCAAAATCTTCCATTCACATCTGTGATTTTACTTCCTAATATATCATCTGATATAATGTCGTTATCCATAGCAATTACTTCAACTCCTTCAAGTGGTTGCTGGCTTTCACAATTTGTCAAAGTACCACAAATCACCCAAATATCAAGTCTTTTAAGGATATAGCACCACACTTTTTTAAGTATGCTATAATTCCTTGTTGCCAAAAGACCTTCATTGGTTTCGCGCCATTTGGGTTGCATAATGTCCAAAACAATTTCAAAAGGTTTAAAACCTTTGGGGAGCTGGGTGTTTTTTTGTCCATAATCTGTTACTTCATCATAATACAAAGTGACTGCTATTGCACCACCGGAATATTTTGACTGTTCAGCGTCAATTGTAATTTCATAATTACCGTGAGCATCAGTTTTTGATTCTGCAAGCAATTGACCGGCTCTTTTTTTTATTTCATCAGATTCAAAAACTTGTGAGATTTCCTTGCTTTGCGCACTTGTAAATGCTGCGACAGCATCTTGTCCTTCATTAAAACTGTACACACGAATCTTTGTGTGTACTAAGCTTAATTCATTTTCATCACAGATTGCTGTTAGCAATCTGCCTTTTAGTGTAAATTTCATACTACTTGTTTTTAGGTTAATATTCTATTTTGGCAAAAAATTATATGGCTAAAATAGATATGAAGTCTCAAGTAAATTCAATGAAAAGTACTGAAAATCAATAAGTAAAAGTCCTTAAATTGTAAAGGAATATCAAAAACTCATCAAGTATTTATCCTTTTAAAAAGTAGGAAAATACCTATATGAGTTTTATGATTAATTATAAAAAAATGATGAAGGGACCTTCTTAGCCAGCTTCCGGGTTGTTCTAAGTCTCAATCAGTTGTGTTCTTTTATTTATCTAATTGAAAACTGGTGATTATTTTTAAATCTAAAATATCTCCTTTACTGAAAGCTTCAATCATTTTTTTTGCGTGAGCCTCAGAAGTTGATACTCCTTTTGCTTTTCCGTTTTGAGTAGTAATTTCCCAGATGTAGATGCGTGTCTGCTTTTTGTCGACTTTTGATTGAGAGATTTCTTTACCGTTAACAAGAGGTTGATTGTTTTCGGCTTTTAAGCTAAAAGCAAACATTAATAAAAGTGTTGATGTAACAAAAATTGTTTTCATAATTGGTTTTTAAAATTTTATGGTGCAAACATATAGCACTTCCTTTTTTTTAAGATTGGTGAATATACTGTTGGAGTATTTGGATTGATAATTGGTTTTTGGGGCATATAGGTCAACTGCCTTATACCATTTGACACTGTAAAAGCTTAATTTTGAGATAACTTTAAACAACTTTTACTATTTGTAAGTATGTGGGTTACAATAGGCCTTTTCTTATTCTCATTCAATCGAAAGTTCATCACTGAGCCGGAACAACTCATTTTTGTATTTGTTATTTTTTTTATTGTGCTTACTTTTTCTTTAATAATCAAAGTGTATTTAAGGATTCAAAATCAAAAAATTATCCATCAAATAATGATAGATAGATATCTTAAAAAGGTTATTAATTTAACTAAGAAATTTGAAAAAGAAAGTTTAAATGAAACTAGTTTTAACCTAAAACAGGAGGTTTTAATAAATGATATTTTTGAAGTTAAAAATCAATGTGTTTCCTTAAAACTAATCATGAACTCTTTGAAAAACAAATGATGATTGTCATTTAATTTAATATAAAAAATGAGAGCTTATAAAAAGAAATTCAAGTCTGTTACTTTTTTACTAAATTTATAACAAACTAAAAGATAGCCAGCCATTTTCATCTAATGTCAAAAACAATATTCATTTTAAAGATTCTACTGCTTTGTGTGTTTTTTGCACAAGCACAATCACCTAAAACCATTGACAGTCTAATCACGGTCATTGAAACTACTGAAAATGATTCTATAAAATTAAGATTAACAAACCAGGTTTCCTTTTATTTTATTTTTAATGATATTGAAAAAGCAGCAAGCCTTTTGAATAATGGAATAAAAGAAGCAGAAGAGAAAGAGTTTTATTTTGGAGTTAATGAACTTACCAATACCAAAGGAATATATTTTGATGTCAAGGGAATTAAAGATTCAGCCCGTTATTATTTTGAAAAAGGGCTTGAAATGAGCCGGAATTTAAAGATTAAAAGCATTGAACAAATGTCTTTAAACAACCTGGGAATGTATAACTGGAATAATGGAAATTTTCAGGAAGCTTTGGATTACTTCTATCAGGCATTGGAAATGAATGCAACACACAGCCCTCAAAATATTCAGGGAGAATCTGTGTATCTTAATAATATTGGACTTATATACCAAGAACTAAAACAATATGAAAAGGCGCTGGAAATTCATCAAAAAGCACTCAAAATAAGGGAAGAAATAAACTTAGAATCAGAGCAAGCCATTTCTCTGGCTAATATGGGTGTTTGCTTTAAAAGCCTGTCTCGTTTTAAAGAATCAATACAGTCATATGAAAGAGCTATTGCACTGGCAAAAAGCGCCAATAGCATGAGACATTACTATTCCTTTCATAATAATCTTGCGAATGTCTATCAGGAAATGGAAAATTATGAACAAGCCATTTCGAATTATAAAATCGCTTTGGAGAGACCTGCTTCACTGGGAGCAAATCCAAAATCAGATTTAAGTATTTATAGCAATTTAACAGCTGCATACACCCAATTAAACCAGCCTCAACTTGCACTTTCTTACGCAGAAAAAGGCTTTGAAATTATTGAAAAACACCCCAAGTTAATGAACTTTGCCGGTACACTTTATAAAAATGCCGCTGAAAGTAATTATTTGTTGGGGAACACCAAACAGGGAAGTGACTTTTTAGCCTCATATATTTCTATAAATGACAGTATTTTTTCAAAAAATAATGCAGACGCCGTTGCGGGATTAGAGGTAAAATTCAAAACTCAGGAAAAGGAAACCCAACTAGCCCAAACACGTGCAGAACTTGCTGAGAAAGAACTAAAAATAGGGAGAAAAAATTTACTCATCTATGGAACTTCGGCGCTGGCACTTTTACTTGCAATTTTGGGTTATTTGGTGTACCAGCAACAAAAACTCAAAAATAAACAATTGCAGAAAGAAAATGAGCTCAAAGAGGCTCTCAATCAAATTGCAACCCAAAACAAACTACAGGAACAGCGCCTCAGAATTTCACGTGATCTTGACGACAACATTGGTGCGCAACTCACTTTTATTATTTCGTCTATTGAAAATTTAAAGTATGGTTTAAAGCTTAAAAATGAAAATATGAGTCAGAAGCTCAATACAATTTCTTCATTTACTACAAATACCATTTATGAATTACGGGACACCATTTGGGCGATGAATAAACCTGAAATCACTATCGAAGATTTAAAATCAAGAATCATCAACTACATTGATAAAGCCAGAGAAATGGCTACCAACATTAACTTTGAGTTTAAGGCAGATAATCAAATCTCAGACGAGCAGGCTTTTTCATCCATTCAGGGAATGAATATCTATCGCATTATTCAGGAAGCGGTTCACAATGCTTTAAAATATGCTGAAGCGAAAAATATTGATGTACACATTGGACTTAAAGATGAAGACTTAATTCTTTCTATATCAGACGATGGTAAAGGGTTTAGACAAAGCGAAACCTCAATTGGAAACGGCTTAAACAATATGAGAAAAAGAGCCGGAGACCTGGGAGGAATATTTACCATAAATTCTCGTGAGGAAGAAGGAACAGAAGTTGAGATTATCGTTCCACTTCCACTTCAGTTTCAAATAAAAGAAGCTTCTTAAGATGAAAAAAGTGATATTTTCTTTACTCACAGTATTTTTTTCCTTCGCAAATCTTTTCGCCCAGGAACAGTCCAAAAATATTGACAGCCTTTTGATAGAATTAAAAAATGCAAAAGAAGATACCGCCAAAGTGAACCTCTATCACAATGTTTCAAAACATTTTGTTTTAGCTCATATTGACACAGTCCCTTATTTTTCTGAACAAGGAATAACATTGGCAAAACAACTGGGCTTCAAAAAAGGTGAAATGATGAATCTCAACGTCCTGGGAAACTATTATGAAAACAAAACTGAATATGACAAGGCTATCGAAACATACGATAAAGCCCTAAGTATCGCCAAAGAAATTAACAGCACAGAAGGATTTGCCATGTTGTACAACAATATTGGGATGGTAAACATTCGTCAAGGAAAATATGATTTGGCACTTCCCTTGATGTTTGACGCCTTAAAAGCAGAAGAACAACTAGGGAATCAAAAAGGAATTTCGCAGTCATACAACAACATTGGAGTTATTTATTTCTATCAGCAAAATTTTAACCGGGCAACAGAATATTTTGAAAAATCACTTGCTATGGAAGAAAAAATAGGCGACCCCACAGCAATTAAACAAGCGGTCAACAATCTGGGAGCCATTTTTGATTACTTAAAAAACTATCCAAAAGCCATTGAACAATATCAAAAAGCATTTGATTTAAATTTGTCTCAAAACGACAAACGTGAAATGGCCACAAACCTGCATAACATTGCCGTGGCATATTATAATATGGGTGAATTTTCAAAATCAGAAGAATATCACAATCAATCGCTGGATATCAGGGAAGAAATAGGAGACACAAATGGAATTGCACTTGCCTATTTTAATTATGGTGAGTTACTTAGAAAAAACAATAGACTCTATGAGTCCAAAGTATATTATGAAAACGGTCTTCAAATTGCCCAAGAAAACGACTTGCTAAAAGTAAAGCAGCAAATTTATGGTGCATTTTCAGCACTCTATGAGCAACAAAACAACCACAAACTGGCCAATGAATATTTGTATAAATTTATTGCTGTTAAAGACTCCATTCTCAACAGAGAAAATAATGAAATAATTGCCGAGGTTGAGACAAAATACCAAACAGAAAAAAAAGAAAGAGAACTTCTGGAATCCAGAGCAATCATCGCTGAAAACGATTTAAAAATAAGGAGAAAAAACACCCTGATTTATGGAACAACAACGCTGGCTATCGTATTGGCAATATTAAGCTACCTCATTTATCAGCAACAAAAACTTAAGAACAAACAATTGCAAAAAGAAAATGAACTTAAAGAAGCCCTCAACCAGATTGCAATCCAAAATAAACTGCAAGAACAACGCCTCAGAATTTCACGTGATTTGCACGACAATATCGGTGCACAACTCACATTTATTATCTCCACTTTAGACACTATAAAATATGGATTTAAATTGCAAAATGAAAAGCTAGGGGAGAAGATCCAAAGCGTAAGTAACTTTACTTCAAACACTATTTTTGAACTTCGTGATACCATCTGGGCAATGAACAAAACCCAAATCACTTTTGAAGATCTCAATGCCCGAATCACAAACTTTATAGAAAAAGCAAGAGAATCTACTGAAAAAACCAATTTTAATTTTGAAATCTCTGAAGGCCTTATTGATAAATACAATTTTACTTCTATAGAGGGAATGAATATGTACCGAATCATTCAGGAATCTGTCCACAATGCATTAAAATATGCTGAAGCAAAAAACATAACTGTAATCATAAAAGAAAAGGATGAAAAAATAACAATTAGTGTTGAGGATGATGGAAATGGTTTTGACCTTAAAAATGCACCTTTAGGAAACGGATTAAACAATATTAGAAAAAGAGCCAGAGAAATTAAAGGTGATATCGCTATAAAAAGTTCACCTCAACAAGGAACAAAAATAATCCTGGAAGTAGTGAAGAGCAGCTTTAAATCAGAAAAAAAAGCATCTTAAATAAGGCAATTGCCCCATAAGCTCACAAAAAAATATGTTGTAAATTTAGTTTTTTAAAAACATAACTATGTCAATTAAAATAGCCATTGTTGACGATAACACCTTTCTAATTCATAGCATCAAAGAAAAGCTCTCTTTTTTTGATACTATTGACATCAAACACACTTCATTAAACGGATCTGAATTACTCACAAAATTAGAAGAAAACCACAATCTTGATGTGATTTTAATGGATATAGAAATGCCAGTACTTAATGGTATTGAAACCACTCAAATAGTCAAACAAAAGTACCCACACATCAAAATCATAATGCTTACCGTTTTTGATAACGATGAAAATATTTTTAATGCAATCAAAGCCGGTGCAGATGGCTACCTTCTAAAAGAAGTAAACCCTGAACAACTACATAATGGTATTGTTGAAACCCTGAATGGTGGTGCCGCAATGAATCCGTCAATAGCCCTGAAAACCTTAAAATTACTAAGAAACCCTATAGATATAGAAAACCCAAGAGATAAAGAAGACATCTCACTCACCACCCGAGAAGTCGAAGTGCTGGAACAACTTAGCAAAGGCCTTAGCTATACAGCAATTGCAGACAACCTTTTTCTATCTCCAAGTACTGTGAGAAAACACATAGAAAACATCTACAAAAAACTTCAGGTACACAGTAAATTGGAAGCCGTTCAAAAAGCAAAAAGACATAATATTATTTAAAGGTTTTTTCAAATACTTCCAATTTTAGATAACAGGGTATAGAATTTGATTATTTTTACAAAAATGATTTTCTATGCGAAAAATAATCGTTGGTGTAATCCTTACGCTCATATTTGTTTTTGCTTTTCACTATTGTGAAAATAAAAAAGAAAAAGAACAGCAACTTTCAGAAACATCACAACTTATTCAGCTTCAGTTGCAAAATGTGGGTAAACTCATAGTTACTGAAGGCACTTTCTCCCAGGTTTTTACCTTTGAAGACTCCAAAAAAAGCTTTTTTGAGTTGATTTCCCTCAATAAAAAAGCCCTCGTAGTCGTAAATGCAAAAGTGACTATTGGATATGATTTAAGCAAGATTGAAACCCATATTGATGAAGAAAACAAAACAGTGAGTATTTTGTATGTACCTGAAGAAGAACTTAATATTTATCCCACTATTGAATATTATGATGTAACTCAAGATTATTTTAATCAATTTTCAGCAAATGATTTTAATACTATAAAAGGAAAAGTAAACCAACTTCTTGAAGATAAAATTGAAAAGTCAGACTTAAAATCAAATGCCAAAAACCGACTTATTTCAGAACTCCAGAAAATTTATGTTTTGACAAATAATTTTGGCTGGACCCTAAGATACAATAGTGAAGAGGTCCGTTCATTACAAACTATAGAAGAACTCAATTTATAAAGTATATCAAATGAATCGCGCCACCAGAAAAAAAGAGATACTATCGAAAGCGGCAAAGCTTTTTAAAAAAAGAGGCTATAGTGCGGTAACCATGAGAGATCTGGCAGATGAGCTAAATATCAAAGCAGCCAGTTTATACAATCACATCAGTTCCAAACAGGAAATCCTCGCTACAATCATCATAGATGTCGCTGAAAACTTTACAAATGGAATGCAGCAAATAAAGAACCAACCACTAACTACTCTGGAAAAGTTAAAAAAAATTATCTTGCTCCATATCGACCTCACAGTCAAAAGTCCGGATGCCATGGCCTGTCTCAATAATGATTGGATGCATCTGGAAGAAAAGCTGCCTTATTTTGTGCAAATGCGTGAAGATTATGAAGAAAACTTTCGGTCAATTTTAAAAGAGGGTATTGCTCAAGGTGAAATAGCAAACAGAGACCCTGAGATTATGCTCTTTTCCTTACTTTCGACTCTAAGAACACTATACATCTGGTATACCAAAAAGGACGGAGTGGACGCCAAAACCTTAAAAGAACAAATGCCGGCCACACTCCTCAACGGAATTAGAATCTAAATAATTTTTTATATTTTTAAACCCAATATTTAAACTCAACTCGCAACAGCAAATGGAAAACAATTTTGAACACCACCAAGAACTTCGTGTACTAGTAGCACAAGCAGATCAAGCAGAAAGAGCTTCATTTTACAGAAAGACCTATCAACACGTCGCTTTATCTGTTTTATCTTTCATTTTAGTCGAAATGATATTTTTAAAAATTGATCCACTTGTGGAATTTATGTTATCTCTTACTCAAGGTTATTTATGGTTGGCATTATTGGGTGCTTTTTGGTTGGCAACCAGTATGGCAGATAAGTTAGCACATGACCCAAGCCAAACAAAACAATATCTCGGTTTAGGGATTTATGTCGTTTTTTATGCCCTCATATTCATTCCATTACTATTCATTGCAATGTTTTATACAGAAGGAGGGATGACCATGATAAACCAGGCTGCAGTTGTGACGTTGGGACTTTTTACCGGACTCACGGCCGTGGTATTTATGACAAAAACAGACTTTTCATTCCTAAGGACAGCCATCACTGTGGGTGTTTTCATCGCCATGGGACTTATAGTGGCAGGAATTGTCTTCGGATTCAATCTGGGACTTTGGTTTTCATTTGGTATGGTCTTACTTGCCGGAGCTGCCATTTTATATCAGACTTCAAAATTAAAATATGAATATGAAACCACTCAATATGTGGGCGCTTCATTGGGGCTTTTTGCTTCCTTAATGCTATTGTTCTGGTATGTCCTTCAGATTTTTATGAGTAGGGATTAAGTTTTTTTTTCTCACTTGAACTCCCCCTCCTTTGGAGGGGGTTAGGGGGAGGACTTGCATATTAAACTAACAATCGTTAGTTTTGTAAAACTACCGGCATCATTCCGGGGATAATTCTTATGGCAAAATTTCATAACATACGCGTTCAAAACGTTTATAAAGAAACCAAAGACTGCTCGGTCATTACTTTTGAAGTGCCGGAACAGCTTAGGGACGAATTTAAATTTCGTCAAGGGCAACACCTTACACTACGAAAAATGATTAACGGTGAAGATGTGCGTCGCACCTATTCACTTTGTTCCAACCCTTCAGAAGGAATTTGGAAAGTAGCCGTAAAACAGATTTTTGAAGGTAAGTTTTCTACTTTCGTCAATAAGGAATTAAAGGTAGGCGACATGCTGGAAGTGATGGCGCCTAGTGGTGAGTTTGGTGTGGCCTGCGATAGCACAAAACCCAAAAACTACATCGCCTTTGCAGCGGGTAGTGGGATTACACCCGTGCTTTCGATGATTAAAGCACACCTCAGTCAGGAGTCCGAAAGTACATTCAAACTGTTTTACTTGAATCGTACCTCAAAATCCATTATCTTTAAAGAGGAAATAGAACAGCTTAAAAATAAATATTTTAATCGTTTTCATGTCTTCTATTTCCTTACGAAAGAAAAAAGGGACATACCTTTTTTAAACGGCCGTTTTGACCGTGAAAAAATGGAAGTGTTGACCAAAACGTTCATTGATGTGCAGGACACATCGCATTGTTTTATCTGCGGCCCTGAGGAAATGATTTTCCTCATTCGGGACGAATTGCAAAAAGCAGGTTTGCCCAAAGAGAATATCCATTATGAACTCTTTGTTACCGGTCTTTCTGAAGCCGATAAAGAACGTGCCCAAAAAGCATTGGAAAGCAAAGTAGAAGGCACACAAGTCACGATTATTGATGGCGGTAAAGAATTCCATTTTACCATGAGCGATGAATATGACAACCTCCTTGACGGTGCCCTCGCAGCAGGAGCCGATTTACCTTTTGCCTGTAAAGGTGGTGTATGCAGCACCTGCAAATGTGAAATTAAAGAAGGCAGTGTAGCGATGAAAGTTAACTATGCCCTGGATGAAAAAGAAGTCGCCCAAAACCTGATATTAAGCTGTCAGGCGGTACCAACGTCTGATGCCGTGGTTTTGGATTTTGATGTGTAACCAAACACTCGCGTATGCGGGTGTCTTGTCAATAAAATGACAAATTTGAATGTAAAGCAAAGGTGATTACTTAATACTTTGTTCTCAATACTTAATACTGTAAAGCTATGAGCGAAAAAGAAATAAAAAATCTGGAAGAAATATTCGAAGCCAAAATAGCACGCGACGAAAAAATAGAACCTAAAGACTGGATGCCTGAGAAGTACCGTCAAACGCACATTAGGCAAATCTCACAGCACGCGCACTCAGAAATAGTGGGCATGTTACCCGAAGGCAACTGGATTACCCGTGCACCTTCCTTACGCAGAAAAGTGGCATTGCTCGCCAAAGTACAGGACGAGGCCGGTCACGGTTTGTACCTGTATAGCGCTTGCGAAACCCTGGGTGTTTCCAGAGATGAACTTTATGAGCAACTCCACACCGGGAAAGCAAAATACTCCAGTATCTTTAATTATCCCACATTAACGTGGGCAGATATGGGAGCCATTGGTTGGTTGGTTGACGGTGCTGCGATTATCAATCAGGTACCGTTGTGTAACACTTCTTTTGGACCTTATGCCCGCGCAATGGTTCGTGTGTGCAAGGAAGAAAGTTTTCACCAGCGTCAGGGATATGAAATCATGCTCACATTATGCAACGGCACGCCCGAGCAAAAAGAAATGGCACAAGATGCATTAAACCGCTGGTGGTGGCCGTCATTAATGATGTTGGGACCCACAGACGACGAATCTGTACACACCGCACAATCCATGAAATGGAAGCTAAAGCGAAAAACAAACGACGAGCTCCGTCAGCAATTTATTGACCAGACCGTTCCACAAGCAGATATTTTAGGAATCACCATCCCTGATCCCGATTTAAAATGGAATGAAGAAACCGGCCATTATGACTTTGGCCCCATCGATTGGGACGAATTTTGGCAAGTAGTAAAAGGTCACGGCCCCTGTAACAAAGAGCGTATTGCAGCCCGGGTCAACGCCTGGAACAATGGCGAGTGGGTGCGCGATGCAGCAATGGCTTACGCCGAAAAACAGGAAAATAAGAAAGTATCAAAAGCAAGTTAATAAAATGGCGTAGGACGAATGGACATAGGACGTAGGACTATAAGATGAATCAAAAATTTTAGTCATGCGTCATAAGTCCTAAAGCAAAGCGGTCTTAAGTCTAACATCTAAAATCTAAAATCTTATGTCTGATAAGAAAAACTGGCCCCTCTGGGAAATCTTCGTAAGAAGCAAAAACGGATTGGAACACCGCCACTTCGGTAGCCTGCACGCCGCCGATGCCGAAATGGCACTGGAAAACGCCCGCGATGTCTATACACGTCGCAGTGAAGGCGTGAGCATTTGGGTAGTAGAATCCAAATACATCACCGCCTCCAACCCCGAAGAAAACGGCGAATTCTTTGAGCCCGCTGCAGATAAGGTATATCGTCATCCCACTTTTTATGAGCTGCCGGATGAGTTGAAACATATGTAGCCCCAATTCCCGCGAAGGCGGGAAATCGAAGATTCAGCGTAGCTAATCTCGTCATCAAAACGACGAAAAGTTGAAAAATTAAAGGACTCTTTCCATGAACAGTGAGTTTGAAATTATAAACAATAAGACTCCCGCCTCCGCGGGAGTATGGTACGTTTATATAATGACCAATAAACCAAGTGGAGTACTTTATATTTGCGTTACAGATGATATTGAAGCAAGAGTACAAGAACATAAAAATAAGCTTTATAAGAAATCATTCACAGCAAAGTTCAATTGCGATAAATTAGTCTATTTTGAAGAGATTTTTAACGCTTCAGAATCAACAGTTCGTGAAAAGCAATTGAAAAAGTGGAACCGTCAATGGAAAATAAGATTGATTGAAGAATTGAATCCAAGTTGGATGGATATAAGTATGAATTGGAACAATGAGGATTTAATTTATAAAACAAAATATTCCCGCATAGGAGGAAATCTTGGGATTTAGAATACAAAATACCAAAGTTCAAAGTATCTATAGAGAAAAATAAAATTATGAATATTAAACAACAAGATTCCCGCCTTCGCGGGAATTATATCCTTGGAATCGCAGATAACTCCCTAATCCTCGGTCAACGCCTAGGCGAACTCTGCGGTCACGGCCCCAGTCTGGAAACTGATATCGCCATCACCAATATGTCTTTAGATTTACTGGGTCAGGTGCGCAGCTATTACCAGTATGTCGCCCAACTTTCAGGCGAAGACAAAACCGAAGACGACATCGCTTTTTTACGTTTAGAACGCGAATACAAAAACGTGCTTTTAGTGGAACAACCCAATACTGATTTTGGGTATGTCATCACACGCCAGTATTTCTTTGATGTGTTTCACTTGTTGCTAATGCAGGAATTACAAAATAGTAAAGATGAAACCCTTTCGGCCATAGCCAAAAAAGGAATCAAGGAAGTGAGTTACCACAAACGTTTTTCAGGCGACTGGGTAAAACGACTGGGTGACGGCACCGAAGAAAGCCACAACCGAATCCAAAATGCTATAAATGATCTTTGGTCTTACACTAACGAACTTTTCGAAATGACCGAAGCTGACCAACAAGCTGCAGAAGCCGGAATTGGCGTTGATGTTTCCAAGCTGAAAGAAAAATACTATAATGAAATTACAGAATTACTAAACGAAGCAACACTCGAAGTGCCCGAAACCAAATATTTCCACAAAGGCGGAAAACACGGCGTGCACACAGAACATATGGGCTATATTCTAGCAGATTTGCAATACATGCAACGCACCTATCCCGGAATGAAATGGTAACTCTCACCCGTCCCCAAGTAGACTTGGGGAGGTGTCTCGTCAATCAAACGACAAAAACATAAAATCTTGAACGAAACCAAAACACATATCAACCCAACATTACTCAAAATCCTAAAAACCGTTCCGGATCCGGAAATCCCGGTTTTGACAATAGTGGATTTGGGTGTTGTGCATGGCGCTGAGGTGTTGGATGACGGTTCAGTTGAGGTGAAGATTATACCCACATACAGCGGCTGCCCGGCGATGGATGTGATTGGTGATGATATAGTAACCGCTTTCGCGGAAGCGGGAATAAAAGCCAAAGTAAAACTCGTGCTTTCCCCGGCCTGGAGCACAGATATGATTTCTGAAGAAGGCAGAGCAGCACTGGAAAAATACGGGATCGCCTCGCCGTTGGATGCCACGGCAGATAAAGAAGCCCTTTTGGGAAATAAAAAACTGGTAAAGTGCCCGCAATGCGGCTCAAAAAATACAGAATTAGTAAGTCAGTTTGGATCTACAGCTTGTAAAGCACAGTTTAAATGCAACGACTGTTTAGAGCCTTTTGACTACTTTAAATGCTTAAAATAACCCAAATTCCCACGAAGGTGGGAAATCGAAGATTCAGCGTAGCTAATCTCGTTAATAAAATGACAGAATTTATGACCTCAATAACAACCCAAATAAAAAACAACCTCGCTATCATCACCCTAAACCGCCCAGAAGTTTTTAACAGCTTCAATCGTGAGATGGCACTGGCATTGCAAAAAGCTTTGGATGATTGCGCTTCAAATCAAGATGTTCGAGCCATCCTCCTCACGGGAAGTGGTAAAGCCTTTTGTGCGGGTCAGGATTTAAAAGAAGTAACCAGCCCCGAGTTGAACCCCGGGTTCAAAGCTATTTTAGACGAACATTACAATCCCATTATTTTGAAAATACGAAATATAGAGAAGCCTGTTATAGCTGCCGTAAACGGTGTCGCTGCCGGTGCCGGCGCTAATATAGCACTGGCTTGTGATGTGGTTGTGGCATCAGGGCATGCTAGTTTTATTCAAGCGTTTAGTAAAATCGGGTTGATTCCTGATAGTGCGGGGACCTTCTTTTTGCCGCGATTGATAGGTTTTCAGAAAGCTTCGGCTTTGATGATGCTGGGGGATAAAGTCTCAGCTGAAGAAGCTGAAAAACTGGGTATGATATACAAAGTGTTTTCCGCAGAAATCTTTATGGAAGAAGCCGAAAAAATAGCGCTCACACTTTCACAAATGCCCACACACGGACTCGCATTAACAAAAAAAGCTTTGAATGCCTCCATGCAAAACAATCTGGAAGACCAACTCAAACTGGAGTCAAAATACCAAATCGAAGCCGCTCAAACTAAAGACTACAGTGAAGGCGTAAATGCGTTTATGGAAAAAAGAAAACCAAACTTTACCGGAAAATAAAGACAAAAACGTAAAGGCGTAAGATACTACGCCGATACAAACCAAAACAAGAACAAATGAAAATTGCAATAATAGGAAGTGGAACAATGGGAAGCGGTATCGCGCAAGTAGCAGCTACCGCCGGTTGTTCGGTAAAATTATATGATACCAATCAGGCAGCATTGGACAAAAGTAAAACTGCTTTGGCTAAAGTTATGAACCGCCTGGTAGAAAAAGGGAAAATAGAGGAAACTGAAAAATCCCGCATCGAAAACACCATCAGTTATGTAAGTTCTTTAAAAGACCTCTCTGATGCGGATTTAACCATCGAAGCCATCATTGAGAATGCCGAAATCAAACAAAAAGTGTTTGCCGAACTGGAAAGTTACCAATCTGATGAAGCCATCATTGCCTCAAACACCTCGTCACTTTCCATAGCCTCACTCGCCTCATCATTAAAAAAACCGGAACGCTTTATCGGAATTCATTTTTTCAATCCCGCGCCATTGATGCCTTTGGTTGAAATTATTCCGGCAATTCAAACTTCCGAAGAAGTGAAAAATAAAGTGATACAAACCATTGCAGATTGGAAAAAAATTGGTGTGCTGGCCAAAGACACCCCCGGCTTTATCGTTAATCGGGTGGCACGTCCATTTTATGGGGAAGCACTTCGCATTTATGAAGAAGGAATAGCCGATTTTGCAACCATTGACTGGGCGATGGAGGAAATGGGTGGTTTCAGAATGGGACCGTTTAAACTTATGGATTTTATTGGAAATGATATTAATTATACAGTAACTGAAACTGTTTTCACCGCCTTCTATTTCGACCCAAGATACAGACCTGCATTCACACAGAAACGCTTTGCCGAAGCAGGATATCTGGGCAGAAAATCAGGAAGAGGCTATTACAATTATGCTGAAAATGCCACCAATCCCGAACCCAATAGAGACCAAAAATTAGGAAAAGAAATATTTGAACGTATTCTTGTTATGCTCATAAACGAAGCTGCAGACGCCTTGTTTTTAAACATCGCTTCCGCGAAAGATATTGATCTAGCGATGACCAAAGGTGTAAATTACCCAAAAGGACTTCTCGCCTGGGCAAATGAAATGAGTATTGATTGGTGTGTTGAAAAAATGGATGCACTTTATGAAAAATACCGTGAGGATAGGTATCGATGTAGCCCGCTCCTTCGAAAAATGAGAAAGGAAAGTCAAATCTTTTAAAATGATAAAAGGAAATAAAATACCCAAAAAAATGCTCTCTCTCGACCCCTTTAGCCAATGGCTGGGGATTGAGATTCTTGAATGTGAAATAGGGCGATGTAAAGTAGGGATGACTGTTAGAAAAGAGATGCTAAACAGCATGAATAAAGCCCATGGCGGAATTACTTATTCGCTGGCAGATACTGCTTTTGGGTTTTCGGCCAATACATATGGGAAGTTTGCTGTTTCGATAGAAACCTCCATCAACCATATTGAAGCGCTTGAAGAAGGTGATTACATTACCGCGGAATCTGTAATTGAAGAGACTAAAAACAAACTTGGGTTTCATATCATAGAGGTAAAAAAAAGAGAAAAAATGGTAGCTTTGTTTAAAGGAGTCGTTTACCGAACTTCTAAAGATTGGTAAAAAACCATAATCAAATCAGTATAAATCATTAAATCTGTGAAAAATTATGAAATGGGAAGGCAGAAGAAAAAGTGGTAATCTGGAGGATCGTCGGGGTATGAGCGGTAAAGGTAAGTTAGTTGCCGGTGGTGGACTCATAGCAATAGTAGTAATATTACTGCAACTATTTGGCGGTGAAACCGGACAAACTATTGCTCCCTTTTTGGAGGAATTCTCCAAACAGCAACAAACAACACAACAGGTTCAAAATCGTGAACTAACCCCGGAAGAAGTCAAAATTGGTGATTTTGTTGCTACGATACTCGCAGATACAGAAGATGCCTGGCATCATATATTTAGAGAAAACAACCTGGGGACTTACAAAGAGCCTAAACTTATTCTTTTCAATGACCAAGTAACCTCTGCTTGCGGAAATGCAACTTCGGCAGTGGGTCCATTTTACTGCCCTGCAGATCAAAACGCTTATATGGATCTCGTTTTTTTTAATGAGCTTCATACCCGTTTTGGTGCAAAAAGAGGCGACTTTGCTATCGCTTATGTAACCGCACATGAGATAGGCCACCACGTGCAAACGCTACTTGGAACCTCTCAAAAAGTGCGGCAACTTCAAAGTCAAATGAGCAAAGCAGAAGCCAACAGACTTTCAGTTGCCTTAGAACTGCAAGCCGATTTTTACGCGGGTCTTTGGGCATACTATGTGCAAGGCTACCTCACTGAAAATGATATTGAAGTAGCCATAAGTGCCGCACAAGCTGTGGGCGATGATGCCATTCAAAAACGAGTAAGAGGGCAAGTGCAACCCGAGAGCTTTACTCACGGTACGTCTGCACAACGCAAAGAGTGGTTTTTAAAAGGATTAAGAACGGGAGATTTTAGTCAACACGACACCTTTTCTGCTATTTTGCAAAATTAAAATATTTTATGAATAGATTAATTAAAACACGAACTTAAAATCACGAGACTTTCGCTTTCGCGGAAGATAGAAATATGTATATAATCGACGGAATCAGAACACCCATAGGCAGTTATCAAGGCACCCTTTCACCGGTTCGCACCGATGATTTGGCCGCACTTGTCATTGCCGAAATAGTTAAAAGAAATCCAAACATCCCAAAAGATGCCTATGACGATGTCATTTTGGGCTGTGCCAATCAGGCC
>JANSXN010000111.1 GCA_024742935.1 Flavobacteriaceae bacterium | reverse complement strand
TTGCTTCTTTTGGAAGCTTATCTGAAACATCTTCAAAATATCTAAATTCAGTTTTGGGAATTTTATAAGTACCCGTCGGGTTTTTAGAAACTTTTAAAATTTGATTTAATTCAGGGTTTTTGAATGTTTGTGAAGATTTGTCAGGCCAGATAATTTCGACCAGATCAACTTGCAGGCCTTCTTTAACCCCAAAATGCAACCGGTGTTGAGAAGAGGATAAGAACCCGCGCGTGGGGTTGTATTGTTCAGTAAGAATTGTGCCATTTGACAAATGGGCTTTCACTTTTGTGCCAATATTTGTTGCTGATTCATTGTGTAATAATTCAATAGAAAGGAAACTGTTGTTGATTATTTCATCACCCTTATTTTTCATTATGAAAGCAGGTGCATTTATATTATTGACCACAAGGTCCAGATAGCCATTATTGTTTAAGTCTGCATAGGCAGAGCCATTAGAAAACAGTGGCGGTCCACTATCCCAGGTGGATGAAACATTTTGAAATCTATTCTCTCCCAGATTGTTGAAGAATACTGATGGGACAGGGTTACTGGGAATTTCTTCTATCCATTGAGTTAAAGTGATTTCACCGGCATTGAGTTTCTTTTGAAGTTGATCCATCTTAAACCTAGCATAGTCATTGTTTGTAATATCTCTAGTATAACCATTTGTTATGTGAATATCTTTGAGACCATCGTTATCAAAGTCAGCTAATAATACACTCCAGCTCCACTCTGTAAGCGCAACATCATTCATATAGGCAAAATTTGAAAAAGGTCCTACACAGGAGTTTATTTGTAGTACATTTGTGGGGTATTGAGCGCCTAAACCATAGGTCACCATTTTTTCAAACTTATCATAGTTTTGTGCCATTGACATCATTTTACGGCGGTAATTTTCAGAAGGAAGCATGTCCAAGGTTATCAAATCAAAACATCCATTGTTATTGATGTCTGCAAAATCTGAACCCATTGACGAAAACGAAGTGCTACTAAAATAATCATACAGTTGGTCAACGAAAGTGTTATTTCCCTGGTTGATTAAAAGCTGATCTGGCTTTACATAATCATTAGCTACATAAATATCCGGGAGCCCATCTTGGTTAAAGTCGCCAATCACAGCACTAAGTCCAAAAGCATAATTTAGCACTCCGGCTTTTTCTGAAATATCAAGAAAGGAAATTCCGTTGTTTTGATACAGCCTGTCTGAAAAAAACTCATAAGTTTCAGCTTTTGCCAGAGCTAACTCTCCTTTTTCATTTTGGGTGATTTTTATAGAATTAGTGTCTTTAAAGTCTGAAGGGTGATTTAAGACATAAACGTCTAAGTCTCCGTCACCATCCATATCAAAAAAATATGCCTGAACTGAGTATCCGGGATCGTCGAGACCATATTCTGCACCACGTTCTGTAAAGGTCAAATCACCTTTATTAATATAAAGCACATTGCGTCTTAAGTCTGCGTTGGGGATGGCAGATTTGCTAACATAAATATCCAAAAGGCCATCATTATTAATATCAACCATAGTGACGCCTGTTTTAAATCCCCTACCTCCATTCACTCCGGCACTTTCAGTTATATCTTTAAACTTGAAATCACCTTGATTGAGATAGAGTTTGTTTGAAAACATATTGCCTGAAAAATAAATATCAGGCAAGCCATCATTATTGATATCACCAATGGCAACACCACCGCCATTGTATAAATATTCATAAAGTAAAAAGTTGAATCTCTCTGACTCAGTTATTGTATTTTCAAAATCAATCCCCGTTTGGCTGCTGTCTAAATATTCAAAGAGCGCCACTGCTTTTTCTTTTTGTTCGTTTGTTGATATTTCTTCATTTTTTTTACAACCCATTAAAAGGAATGCAAGAAAAAGTATATATATAAATTGTTTCATTTTTTAATTTTTAAACTTTTCTAGTATTTTATTGGCTATAAAGTAACCTTGTTTATTTCCTTCTTCCACACCAATCATATAGTGAATACCCCCATAAAACCTGCTTAAACTAACTTCCCAAGCAGCTTCATCAAAGGAGGAATAAGTTCTTGTCCCGGCATTAAAAAGCTCATTGGTATTGTCTGTAAAAGCGAATGTTTTTCCAAAAATAGCATTCAATACTCCTGCCGCAGAGGCTGAAATTGCACTGTGACCACTGGTATATTCAGGAAAAGGCGGTGTTTGTATTACCGGCTTCCATTCAACATCTATATATTCCTGAATGTAAGTTACCGGCCTCACTAAGTCTGTTTTAAATTTTTCATGCCAGCATGAAATAATGGCATCAAACATGGCTGTAGCTGCAAAAGTATAGGCTTTTGAAGTTGTGAAAAGACTGCTGTTTTCTTTCTCAGTTATTTGATGAATAATATTCAACCAATGACCCGGGGGAGCTATTTTGTGAATAACAGCTACCAGATGTCCTTGATGAATGGTTGTGTTTGGATTGTCATCCCAAAACCAGGCAGTGGCAATCTTTGCGCTATCAAGTCGTTGAGTTGACTCCTCATATACTTTATAGACCATTTTAAAAAATTCTGAGTCTTTTGATGTTTGATAAACAGGCGGTGCTTTTGCCAAATAAATTGAAGCACTATCAATCACTAGGGGTCTTATTTCATCCCAAAAGGGTTCCAATGCTTCAATATAATCCGGAGGTGTTTCTCTCCAATTTTCAGGTTTTTTTGTGCTTGTAAACCGATCAAATGTGCGGGTTTGTATGTAATTGTCCTTGTCAATCCATTTTGAGAGATGCCCTGAGATACTTTCGGCGTAAGCTAAAGAGGAGTTTATAACATTTTCACTCAATTTTTCTTTTCGGGCCTTATCGATAAACTCATTTTTTAACTCCTCTATAAGATGTTCTGAAAAGACCACCTTTTTCGCAATATTACAGAAGGAAAGAATTGCAGCAAGTTCCGGGTTTACTTGAGATTTATCAATATCAGGAATGGATTCTAAACCATTAAGTTTATTGCTGATGTCTTGAAGACTATCTGGATAAAACCTTTGTAAAGTAACATATTGAGCGATATGGGGATATACATAAACTCTTGAGGCAACCGGCGGTGGAAATGCATCTTCCATTGCTACTTCAAGGAGTGTTCTATTTGCATGATTTAAGTCTGCTGTATTAAAAACCTCTTTATCAAAAGAGGTATCCTTTGTACAAGAGACTAAAAACAGTAAACAAGTACTAACTAAACAAGAGTAAAACTTCATTCGGCTCAATTTAAAAATAAAGCCTAAATATAGTTAAAATTATCTTAAATTATTTAGCTGTAATAAATCTGATAAAATTATTTTCCGGGGAAATTTGCTTTTCTCTTATCTAAAAATGCCGTGGTTCCTTCTTGAAAATCTGCTGTACCAAAACTATCACCAAACTCTTCAATTTCAACTGTGAAACCATTTATGCCATCTGTATAATTTGCATTTACGGCTCTTATTGCTGAAGCGATAGCTATTGTTGAGTTTTTCATAATCTTTTGCGCGATGCTTTCTGCAAGTCCAAGTAGTTCCTCCTGAGCGGTAACGTGATTAACCAAGCCATATTCTAACGCTTGTTTGGCATCAATCATTCCGGCGGTCATGATCATTTCCATAGCTCTTCCTTTGCCCACAAGTTGAGGCAATCTTTGAGTGCCTCCATAACCCGGTATAACTCCCAAAGAGACTTCCGGAAGTCCCATTTTTGCATTGTCGCTTGCAATTCTAAAATGAGCAGCCATGGCGAGTTCAAGTCCGCCACCCAATGCAAAACCATTAACAGCGGCAATTACCGGTGTAGAAAGATTTGCCAGAAAGTCAAAAAGCAATTGTTGACCCAGTGCAGCCAGTTTTTTTCCTTCTTTAACAGAATAGGAAGCAAACTCACTAATATCTGCTCCTGCAACAAAAGCCTTTTCTCCACTTCCTGTTAAAACAATCACTTTTGTTTCTTTATCAAGTTCAAATATTTTGAGTGCTGAATGCAATTCCTTTATGGTTTGAGAATTTAATGCATTTAGCTTTGATGGCCGGTTGATAGTAATTGTTGTGATTCCATCTTGGGTTGTTGAGATAAGAATATTTTCAAAATTCATAAGAATAGTATTATGTGTTTGAATCGTTAAATTTAGGAAATTCTACTGTAAAAACAGTTCCTTTATTGATTTCAGATTTCAGTGTGATTTTTCCTTTATAATTTTCAATGATGCTTTTTACCATTGCAAGTCCCAGTCCCATTCCACTAGACTTTGTAGTAAACTTGGGTTCAAATATTCGTTCTTTATTTTCATCTGGTATACCCACTCCATTGTCTGAAACTTCAATAAATGCAGACAACTTATTAGAAAACAGTTTGACCTCAACTCTGGGATTGTTTTGGTCCTCTACAGACTGTGTTGCATTTTTCACAAGGTTTGTAACAACCCTTATAAGTTGAACTCTGTCGAGCTTAACGATGATTTCCTTTTCTTCAGAATTAAAAATAATATATTCTTCATTGAAAATGTCTAAAGCGAGTTTTGTTATTTCAATAAGATCGAGTGTTTCATCTTTTTGGGCAGGCATATTAGCATAGGTTGAAAATGCAGATGCAATAGCACTCATTGTATCAATTTGTTGTGTCAAGGTTTGGGTAAACTCTTTTACTTTTTCAGAATTATTGGGGTTGTTATTATCAAATTTTCGTTCAAAGCTTTGTACTGTTAAACGCATGGGCG
>JANSXN010000008.1 GCA_024742935.1 Flavobacteriaceae bacterium | reverse complement strand
CAAATTCATACCCTGCAAAATCTGAAGTCTCATCGGTATCATCAAAGTAATAGGATACATACCACACACCTTCGGTTAAAATTTCACTGAAATTTGTTGGCACATCTCCTCCATTCAAGTCACACTCTAAAATAAGATTTTGTAGTTCCTGATTGTTGTTTACCTGAACGACACTTCCGTTTTGAAGAATTACAGAAATGGGGAACTCAATACTTATGGTTGTATTGGGTTCAATATTGGTAATAAACAACAGTAATTCCACGTCATTATTCACAGTTTGAGACCCTGTTTGTTGATTGTTACTGTCAAAAATCAAAAAAGTGATTGGATACTGAAAATCAATACATGAAATAGAGTTGGGCGTGTTTGAACTTTCAGGAATTCGGTTTAATAAATTGAAAAGCTGAGAGTCATTGGTGATTGTTTCTTGCACATCATCAATTACAATTCCGTCATCTGTTGAGCAGGAAAGAAGAAATAGAAAACTAAAGATTGCAATTAGGGGCAAAAAGGCTGTTTTTTTCATAATATAAAGTTTGGGTTATTTACTATTGAAACAAGTCAATAACAAATTACCCTACTCTTTATAATGAAAATAAAAATTAGTCTTCTCTGGTAATTTTTGCACCTATGGCTTGAAGTCGCTCAACAATATGCTCATAGCCACGGTCAATTTGCTCTATGTTGTGTATAATACTGGTTCCTGTGGCAGAAAGTGCTGCTATTAGTAAGGAGATTCCTGCTCTGATGTCTGGCGAAACCATATTAGTCGCTTTTAACATTGATTGAAAATCGTGCCCGATTACCGTGGCTCTGTGTGGATCACATAAAATAATTTTAGCACCCATATCAATCAATTTATCAACAAAAAACAACCTGCTTTCAAACATTTTTTGATGAATCAAAACACTGCCTCTGGCTTGTGTACATACCACAAGTACAATGCTTAGCAAGTCTGGTGTAAAACCGGGCCAGGGTGCATCTGCAATTGTAAGAATAGAACCATCTATATAACTTTGAATTTCATAGTGGTCTTGTTCCGGAATATAAATATCATCTCCGCGTTTTTCAAGAGTGATTCCTAGTTTTCTAAACGTATCAGGAATGATTCCTAAATTTTCCCAACTCACGTTTTTAATGGTAATTTCGCTGCAGGTCATAGCTGCCAGTCCAATCCAACTTCCTATTTCAATCATATCGGGTAATATCGTATGTGTACAACCGCCAAGCGATTTAACTCCTTCAATGACCAATAAATTTGAACCCACACCCGAGATGTTTGCGCCCATACTGTTGAGCATTTTACACAACTGTTGTAAATACGGTTCACAAGCGGCATTGTAAATAGTGGTTGTTCCTTTTGCTAAAACGGCAGCCATCACTATGTTTGCCGTTCCGGTAACTGATGCCTGATCGAGTAACATATAAGCTCCTGTTAATCCATTGGGGGCCTCAACACCATAAAAACGTTCTTCCCGGTTGTAACGAAATGTTGCTCCCAGATTGATAAATCCTTCAAAGTGAGTATCCAATCGTCGTCTTCCAATTTTATCTCCACCGGGACGTGGAATATACCCTTTACCAAAACGAGCCAGTAGTGGACCAACAATCATAATAGATCCTCTTAAGGAGCTTCCCTCCTTTTTAAATAACTCAGATTCCAGATAAGCGAGATTTATGGCGTCTGCCTGAAAAGAAAAGTGTCCTTTTCCAAGTTTTTCAATCGTTACGCCCAGATTGCCCAAAACAGAAATGAGCTTGTTGACATCAATGATGTCAGGTATATTTTTGATTTCTACTTTTTCGGGAGTTAATAATACGGCACAGAGTATTTGAAGTGCTTCATTTTTTGCGCCTTGCGGATGTATTTCACCTTTTAATTTGTGCCCGCCTTCAATTTTAAATATTCCCATAAAAAATTCTGTTCTTAATAACGCTTTCGGGGTCTGTTGTTACTTTTATAATTCTTTTTAGTAGTTCCTCCGTTGGAAAATTTCTTTTTACTTTTCATCAAATCTGAAGCATTGGACAAATCCTCATCACTTTCTTTTAAATTGATTTTTCCTCCTGAAAGTTCAAACAAATGACCAAAAATAACATCATCCTCAACAGTATCCTTATTCCAATTGAGGTATGATTTCTTCATATGATTTGCAATGGTCAAAATAAGTGCTTCTTTTTTTTCACCTTCCTCCCACTCATTAGCTACGTCAATCATCCGTTTGATATTGTTGCCATAAAAGCGATATTTTGGATGGTTTTGAGGATAACCCAGCGGATCTGGACGTTGCATTAAAACTTCCTTTTCAGGAATTGGAAATGGAGAATCTACATCGAGCTTAAAATCACTGATTATAAATAATTGATCCCAAAGCATCGGTTGAAAATCGGGTACATCACGCAAATGGGGATTCAAATTTCCCATAACGGCAATAATACTTTTTGCAACCTTATTGCGTTCTTCACGGTTTTCAACGGTAATAGCGTGATCGACCATTTTCTGGATATGACGTCCATATTCGGGAATGATGAGCTTGGGTCGCTCTGTGTTGTATTCTAATTGATCTAACAAAATAATAAGTGTTTAATTTGAAGTGTAGTTTTTTTTGCTTTGCGCAAAATAGTAAAAAAATGTTTCTTTATAGTTAAGCTAAAGCGAAATTATTCCCTCAATAGTTGAAACTTCAAGGTATTTTTCAATGACAGCATCCGGATTTTTCATTTTCACTAAAACAGACACGCTCGTATAGTTCCCTTTTGAAGAGGATTTGGTCTGAATTTTTGCATCCGTATCCTTGAAAACAGCTTCAATTTGAACCACTTTAACCTCATCTGTCGGAATGATAAATTTATAGAGGTACTCTGAAGGCCAAAGCGTATCATTGTTTAATTTTTCTTTTAGGTTTTTGTAAAACTCTTCCGTTTTTTTATCAGGATTCATAAATGCAAATCTTTTCTGCTAACTATTTTCAATGCAAAGATACCATTTCAAATTCAATTCTTTTTCCGTATTTTGTAATTTAAAAAATAGTTGCATTGAAACCAAACCGAATCGTCATTACCGGAGCCCCCGGAACAGGAAAATCATCTTTAATCAAAGAACTGGAATCTCAAGGACACCCCTGCTTGCACGAAATTTCAAGAGAAGTAATACTTCAAGCCAGAAAAGAGGGCTATGAACAAATGTTTTTAGAAAAACCACTCTTATTTAGTGAACTACTGATTGAAGGAAGAGTAAAACAATATCATTCTGCAACCAAGTTAACAGATAATTTTCTATTCTATGACCGTGGTCTTCACGATGTGGTTGCCTACTTGCACTATGTGGATGAAAAGTATCCCGAAGAAATGCAACTCGTGTGCAATAAGCATAGGTATGATATGATTTTTATATTACCTCCCTGGGAAGAAATTTACACCTCAGACAACGAGCGTTATGAAAGCTTTGAAGAAGCAAAAAAAATCCATTACTATTTAGAAAGTGCCTATAAAAGTTACAACTATAAACCTATTCTCGTACCCATTGGCAGCATTGAAGAACGCGTCACATTTATTATTGATACTATAAACTCTTAAAATGATAAAACCCCTCGACATTCTTCAACAATATTGGGGTTTTACAAATTTCAGACCCCTACAGGAAGAAATTATCCAAAGTGTTCTTGATAAAAGAGATACAGTTGCATTGCTTCCCACAGGAGGAGGAAAATCTGTCTGTTTTCAAATACCGGCGCTAGTGGAAGAGGGAATTTGTATTGTTGTTTCTCCATTAATTGCTTTGATGAATGACCAAGTGAATGCACTTACCAGAATGGGAATAAAAAGTATGGCTCTCACAGGAAGTATTTCATATGCTGATTTAGACCGTTTGCTTGACAACTGCATCTACGGAAATTACAAATTCCTTTACCTTTCGCCAGAACGGCTTCAACAGGAACTCGTGCAACATCGCATAGAAAAAATGCTTGTCAATCTCATAGCTGTTGATGAGGCACATTGTATTTCTCAATGGGGAAATGACTTTAGACCCGCATATAAGAATATCTCTATTTTAAGGTCAATAAAACCGGAAGTTCCTGTCATAGCACTTACTGCCACAGCTACCCCCGAAGTTTTAACAGACACCATCAACGAATTGGAACTAAACAATCCTGTTGTTTATCAAAAATCGTTTTTTAGAGAAAATTTATCCTATCAGGTTTGGAAAGAAGAAGACAAATACTACCGTCTTGAACACCTTTTAAAAGAAAATGAATCGGCAATAATCTACACCCGAAACAGAAAAAGCACTGAAGAAATAAGCAAACACCTTAACCTCAAAGGGATTCACACAACCTTTTTTCACGGAGGAATCTCGGCTGAAGATAAGAAAACAAAGCTACAAAACTGGCTCAATGAAACCACCCCTGTTATGGTTGCTACCAGTGCTTTTGGAATGGGAATTGACAAAGCCAATGTACGCACAGTCATTCATTTGGATTTACCCGAGAGCTTAGAAAGTTATTTTCAGGAAGCCGGTCGTGCCGGAAGAGATGGTAGGTATTCTCAAGCTATTTTACTCCAAAATGAAGCTGATAAAACACAAGTAAAAAGACAGTTTATAAGCACCTTACCCACAACTGAATTTCTTAAACACATCTACAAAAAGCTGTGCAATCATTTTTATATAGCTTATGGTGAGGGTGTATTTACTACCCACTCATTTAATTTTGAAAAGTTTTGTGTGCAATATGAACTTCATACAATGAAAACATATCTTGCCATACAAACCTTGGACAGACTCAGCATCATCAAGCTTTCCTTTGAGTTTGGGAGAAAAACCGAAGTTCAGTTTTTAATTCCTTCAAAGAAGGTTATTTCTTATTTGGAGACAAATATGAAAATTTCTATAATCGGAAAAACACTATTAAGAATCTACACCGGAATTTTTGAAAAGCAAACCGCTATTGACCTCGAACTCATCGCATCAAAAAGCGGTCAAAGCACAAAAGAAATTATAGAAACCCTCAAACAGTTTGAAAAAGATGAAGTAATTTCACTCAATTTAGCCACTACAGATGCATCACTTACATTTATTGAACCTAGAGAAGACGATAGGACAATCAACAGAATCGCAAAAACTGTTGAACGTCTAAATACTAATAAAAAAAATCAAGTGAATGCAGTATTGGGGTACATAGAGAATAATAAGATGTGTAAAAGCATGCAATTGCTTCGTTATTTTGGGGATCAATCAGACACGCCCTGTGGAATTTGCAGTGTGTGTGCAAGTCAACAAAGCCTACCCTCAAAAAAAGAACTGCAACTCATTTCCAGGGAAATTTTGGTGCTCTTAGAAGAAAACTCCTTGACTTCAAGAGAAATTTGTGAAAGACTTACCTTTGCAGAAGCCAAAGTGATTTTTGTGCTTCAACAATTACTCGATGCAAATAAAATCACATTGAACCTCAATAATAAATACAACATAATCTAATGCAAGACTTGAGAATCGTCTTTTTTGGTACACCCCACTTTGCTGTTGCTTCCCTTAAAAGACTTGTAGAAAACGATAAAAATATTGTAGGTGTTATTACAGCCCCAGACAAACCCGCAGGTAGAGGAAGAAATTTAAACCAATCTGCTGTGAAGGAGTATGCGCTTACGCAAAATTTAAAAGTGATGCAACCCACCAACCTAAAAAGTGAGGAATTTCTGAATGAACTAAGCGCACTCAAACCAGATTTGCAAATTGTTGTTGCTTTCAGGATGCTGCCGCAATCAGTTTGGAGTTTACCAATACACGGCACCTTTAATTTGCATGCCTCCCTGCTGCCACAATACAGGGGAGCAGCACCCATTAACTGGGCAATTATTAACGGGGAGACAAAAACAGGCGTGACTACTTTTTTTATAGACGATAAAATCGATACCGGCGAAATCATTGAACAAGTAGAAGTGCCAATAGCACCCACAGACAATGCAGGAAGTCTTCATGATAAATTAATGGACACAGGAAGTGAACTTGTTTTAAAAACGGTCAATTTAATTGCTTCAGGAAAAGTAAAAACTCAAAAGCAACAAAAATGCACTTCCTTAAAAACTGCTTACAAACTCCACGCAGAGAACACAAAAATTGACTGGAATAAGCCTGTTGAGGAAATACACAATTTGGTTAGAGGTTTGAGTCCTTATCCGTCTGCCTGGTCTTATTTTATGAATGGTGAAAAAGAAATAACAGTAAAAATTTACAAAACAACTCCTGAAATTTTAGCACACAATGAAAAATTGGGATCTGTAATAAGTTCAAAAAAAGAACTTAAAGTAGCTGTAAAAGACGGGTATCTTTCTATTAAAGAAATTCAGCTTCCGGGTAAGAAAAAAATGGATGTTGTTTCCCTTTTAAATGGTTTTAAAATCGAAAATGGAGGCTATATGCGCTAAAGTCTTACTATTGTTGACCTCATTAAAAAACTAAAAAAGGGTCAAGTTTATTAACAATGACGGTAAGTTATTAACAAAAAGCCTGATTTGCCGCGTGATTGCTTGCGTGAACCGATAATCCGATTAAATTTGTACAGCGAAATAATTTACGTTTAATCAACAATTTAATTTAAAAACAAATTTTTATGAACAAATCAGATTTAATCGATGGAATGGCAGCCGATGCCGGAATCACAAAAGCAGCTGCAAAAAAAGCATTAGAATCTTTCTTAGGAAATGTTCAAAAATCTCTTAAAAAAGGAAACAGAGTCTCTCTAGTAGGTTTTGGTTCTTGGTCAGTTTCTAAAAGAGCTGCAAGAGAAGGAAGAAACCCTCAAACAGGTAAAACAATTAAAATTGCCGCTAAAAAAGTGGTTAAGTTCAAAGCAGGAGCTGATCTTCAAAAATCAGTAAATTAAGTTACCGCTTAAAACTTATTTCAAAGCTCTATTTTTTAATAGAGCTTTTTTTATTTACAAGATTTTGACTTTTTGTTTTTATTTCATTTAAAAATTAACTAGTTTTAATCTACCTATCATCAAAATATGACATCATTAAAACCAACTAAAGGATATTTACTCGTTGCTGAACCCTCTATTATTGGTGATGTATCATTTAACAGATCTGTGGTTTTAATCGCAGAAGAAAATGAAAGCGGTTTTATTGGTTTTATTTTAAACAAACCTTTAGAATATACCATCAATGATCTTATTCCTTCTATCAATTCTCAAATTGTTGTCTATAATGGTGGACCCGTTGAGCAGGATAATATGTATTTTATTCATAAAGTTCCAGACTTGATTCCAAACAGTATCGAAATTGCCAATGGGATTTACTGGGGTGGAGATTTTGAAACAGTGAGCGACCTCATTGAAAATAAAATGATTCAGGAAAAAGACATTCGTTTTTTTCTTGGATATTCAGGATGGGATGCAAACCAATTGGAAGATGAACTTGCCCTAAACAGTTGGGTTGTCGTTAAGAATAACTATGAACAAGAAATTTTTTCTAAAGACAATGCATCGTTTTGGAAAGAAAAAATGCGTGAGTTTGGTGGCGATTATTTACTTTGGTCAAACGCTCCTGAAAACCCAAACTTCAACTAACCCAATCGTATCTTTACGTTTAACTTTGTTACCAAATCCTTTGAAACTTGGGTATCATAATCCTTTTTTCGGTATTTTGATATAGGTTGAATTCCAGAAATGACATTGGTAACAAAAAGTTCATCTGCCTTTTGAAGTTCAAATGGCGAAATGGTGGTTTCTTCAAACCTATAATCGGGCAATTGTTTTGCCATATCCAGAAGTTGCTTTCTCAAGATTCCGCGTAAGCAACCATCAGAAATGGGCGGTGTTTTGATTGTGTTTCCAAAAACTAAAAATAAATTTCCATTAAGGGCCTCCACCACCATCTTGTTCTCATTGAGCAACAAACAGTTGTCATAGTGATTTTCCCTGGCGAAAATACCACCAAGAACGTGCAGCAATTTATTATTTGACTTTATGGTGGAAAGCAAACCCGAATTGAGATAATAATCCTTAAGCAACTCGACCTCATAGGGTTTTGTATTGTGTAGGTAAAAAGGGGTTTCCAGAGTTTCTGAAGTGATTAAAAAAGAAACAGATGAGTTTGTGGGTGTGTATAAACCGCCTTCATTTCTATAAACAGTGAGTCTTGCTTTAATCGCTTGTACATCTGGATTTGCAGCAGTTGCTGTATTTAAAATTTGTTCCTCGAGATATTCCATTGTAAAATTCATAGGAATATCCATACGCATGATGCGCATCGACGCCATTAACCTTAAATAATGGTCTTCCCAAAAAAGTATTTTCCCTGTTGAAATGCGAAGGGTTTCAAAAACAGCATCTCCATAAAAAAGTCCTCTGTTGAGAGGAGAAATTTTTGCATCTTGCTCCGGAAGGATTGTTCCGTTTAAATTAATCATAAAAAAACCTCGTTTAATGAAACGAGGCAAAGATACAAGGTTTATTTTTGGATAGGTTAAGTCGAGCCTAAAATGTGCTTTAATTCTGAAACCAGATTATCCCAAAGCATTTTGTTTTCTTCCAACTCATCTTCAGTTGAAAAATCTGTCACCATCAAAGAAACATCTTTAGTGATTTCATCCACCTGAATGCGCATTTCAAAAAAGGTGTCTTGATCTTCATCTTCCAGCCACTTAAACTTGATACGCTCTTCATTTTTTTTGCCCATCAGTTTTGCTTTTTCTTCAGAGCCGTTCCAAATGAAAGTGAAGATTTCACCACGCGAATTTACATTTTCTGCATACCATTCAGACAATCCTGAAGGAGTCGATATGTATTGATAGAGAAGAGCCGGAGATACCTGTATTGGAAACTCCATCTCAAATTTTTCTTTGGCTTCCATTTTCTAAAAAGTTAGTTGATGCACAATATAGATATTAAATTGAAATTAGAAAAGATTTTAAAAATTATTTTATCAAAATAAAGCTTTGTGGGGGTATAAATTGTTTTTATATTTGCGCACTCAAAAAATGATGATTGAGTTTTCGTTTCAGCGAAATTTATGGCGTGGTAGCTCAGCTGGTTAGAGCGTCGGATTCATAACCCGGAGGCCGGGGGTTCAAGTCCCCCTCACGCTACAAAAAAAATCCCCTGATTTTCAGGGGATTTTTTATTTTTATAAAATGAGTTTGTGACTTATGCTTTAATTACTTTTAATAAATTCTTTTAAATTCAGTTTCACTACTAGAAACATTAATTTCCCAGACAGGAAAATGATTCGAAATAAATGGGTACCAGGCAGAATATTTTTGAAATTCATCATGAAATATGGAGATATCCTTTTCAGTTTTTTCCCCATTGATAAATAAAAATAAATCATAGCATTCAGTGGCTAAACAAATTTTATCAAAATCACTAGGTTTATTAATGCCAGATACCGTTTCTAGTCTCCCGTGGATGGTAAATTTTTTTGGATCAACTTCTTTAATGTAAACTTTAACCTTTATTTCTCCCATTTTAGGATTATTTAATTGCCTCGATTCTATAGGAATTTCTTGTAAATACTTCTCAGCATATTTATAAAAATAGTCAATATATACTTCGTCAGTATTAGTTGTTTTGCAACTGAAAAGTGTTGTAAATAGAAACAATAATAAAAAAGTTGCAAAAATTTTATCAACCATTATTAAAAAAATTTACACATTACCGATCACTTAGTTTTTGCATCGATAAAAACCATCTTTAAAAACAATTATTTCTTCAAGCATCAAATTATCGAGTATAGGTTTTAATTGCTTTGAAGAATATCTAACTTTATTTATAAAATCTAAGTAGTCTTTGATGATTCTTCATCAGCTCCTCGTGAATCACAAATTAGAAAAGCTATTTTACTTTTTAAAAATTTATATTCACTATCCTCCATCTTTTTTTGTTTAAAAATATAACTCTACAGTCTCAAAGAATTTTAAATATAAATTTCAAGTTGTCCTTAAAATCCCAACATCTCAATAAGTTCATTTAAGTCAACTGTTACTTGCTCTCCACTTTTCATATTCTTTAAAGTATAGCGATTGGCTTTTACTTCATTTCCGCCGGCGAGCACTACAAAAGGAATTTCTCTTTTATCAGCATAGGTCATTTGTTTGCCCATTTTGGCTGTGTCAGGATACAACTCCGCCGGGATATTTTTTGCTCTGAGGTTTGAAATGGCTTGCATAGCATACAAGGCTTCTGCCTCTCCAAAATTGATAAAAAGCACTTTGGTGTTTGCCTCTACTGTTTCCGGGAACAATTGAAGTTCTTCCAACACTAAATAAATGCGGTCCAAGCCAAATGAAATCCCCACACCACTCACACCTTTCAATCCAAAAATACCGGTTAGGTCATCATAACGCCCCCCGCCGCCTATACTACCCATTTGAACGCCTTTGGGTGCGCTTACTTCAAAAATGGCGCCGGTGTAGTAATCAAGTCCGCGGGCTAAAGTCACATCCAGATTGAGCTGAGCAACTTTTAATCCTAATTTCTGCGCATTTTCAATTACAAATGTCACTTCTTCAATTCCTTTTTTTCCGGTTTCGGAAGTAGTTAAAAGTGTTGAAAGACTCTTTAACTTATCGTCTTTGGAACCGTCAAAACTGAAGAGCGGTTGGAGTTTTTCAATGGCAGTTTGAGAGATTCCTTTTTCAAGCATTTCTTTTTTAACACCCTCTTCCCCTATTTTGTCGAGCTTATCCAGAGCGACCGTAAAATCAATCAATTTATCTTCGGCGCCGATGACTTCAGCGATTCCTGAAAGGATTTTACGGTTGTTTATTTTGATGGTGATTCCTTTGAGTCCCAAATCTGAAAAAACGGCATCATACAATTGCACCAACTCTATTTCCTGCCACAAAGCGTCTGAACCTACCACATCGGCATCACATTGCCAGAATTCTCTGAAACGTCCTTTTTGAGGCCTGTCTGCACGCCACACAGGTTGCATTTGGTACCGTTTAAAAGGAAAAGTAATGTCATTTTGATGTTGCACTACATAACGGGCAAAGGGAACGGTGAGGTCGTAGCGTAGGGCTTTTTCGGAGATTTTGGGGGTGATTTTTAAACTGTCTTTTTCGCTGTAAATCGCTTCCTCAACTTTGGACAAATAATCCCCACTATTCAATATTTTAAAAATCAAGCGGTCGCCTTCTTCCCCATATTTTCCCATCAAGGTGTCTGAATTTTCAAATGAAGGCGTCTCAATGGGTTGAAAACCAAAAAGCTTGAAGCTTTTTTTAATTGTCTCCATTATGTAGTTGCGTTTTGCTACTTCTTGTGGTGAGAAGTCTCTTGTGCCTTTGGGTACTGAAGGTTTTTTTGCCATTGTTTTGTCTAAAGCACAAATATCTGATTATATATTCCAAAATGCAAGCATCAATTATCAATATAGTCTTTTAAGGTCTGAAGGTCGGGATTTTGATAATATTGTTTGGGCTAAGTTATACCACAGAGTTGCACAGAGGAGGCACAGAGTTTCACAGAGCTGTTTATTTAAATCAATTAATATTCTCTCAATCTTTGTAACTTTAACTGTCTAAAAGAGACTTATTTTAAAAACCGGGGATTTATGTTTAAACTTCTCAGAGAAAACATACGCATTGCTTTAAATTCAATTCGCACTCAACTGTTGCGCACCATACTTACGATACTTATCATAGCCATTGGAGTCTTTGCTCTTGTGATGATTTTAAGTGCTGTCAAATCTCTTGAAAACACCATTGCAGGTGACTTTGCTTCGATGGGGTCAAATACCTTTACGCTTCAGCGATATGATTTTGAAATTCAACGTTCCAACGAAAGACAAAAAGTAAATCCAGTCTTGAGTTACAGGGATATCAAGGATTTTGAAGAAAGTTATAATTTTCCATTGACCCGAACAGCCGTTTCGTTTACCGGAACCATTTCTGCAGAAATCAAATATGAAAATCTAAAAACAGACCCTGAGGTTCAGGTTTTAGGTATTAATGAGAACTTTTTAAACAATTCCGGACTCGAAGTTGATTTGGGACGTAATTTTAACTCCTTTGACATATCAAACAACAATAATGTGTGTATCATTGGTTCAGATATTGTCAAAAGCCTTTTTAAGGATGAAAACCCCATAGATAAAGTAATTAGTGTGCGTGGGGCAAAATACACCATAGTGGGTGTTTTAAAATCAAAAGGTTCCACTTTTGGCAACAATCAGGATTTGCGTGTGATGATACCCATACAAGCGGCCCGGAGTATTTTTACGCAACCCAATATCAATTATAACATCAGTGTGATGGTTGATAATGCTGAAATGTTGGACAGTGCTCAGGAAGAAGCAATCATTACTTTCAGAAATATACGCGGACTGAGCCCACTGGAGGAAAATAATTTTGGAATGGTGCGCAGTGATGATTTAATCAGTCGCATCGCCAGTATAACCGGCTATCTTGAAGCTGCAGCCTGGATTATAAGTATCATTACAATTTTTGGCTCATCCATCGCACTGATGAACATTATGCTTGTTTCAGTGACAGAGCGTACACGGGAAATTGGGGTTAGAAAATCGCTGGGAGCAAAACGAAAAACAATTGCCAACCAATTCATAATTGAAACTGTACTTATTGGTCAAATGGGAGGTGCATTGGGAATTTTTCTGGGAGTAGTGGGTGGATTTTTATTTGCTTATTTCTTAAAATTTGATTACTCCTTGCCTTGGGCAGCTATGATTGCTGCAGCCATTATATCATTTATCGTCGCGGTAATCGCCGGTTCTTATCCGGCAGCAAAAGCGGCAGGTCTTGACCCCATTGAGTCTTTGCGCTATGAATAAGCTCTTAGAGTAATTCTTTGAGGTTCTTGTAAAATTCACCTTTTGAAATGATGGCGCCTTGCTTTATAAAATTAAATATTTCAAGATTTTTTTCTAAGGTGTACTCTTTAGTTCCTTCATAAATTTCTACAGTGTCCTCCCCTATGTTTTTTTCGAGCCAATCGATTCCTTTCTGTGTTGTAAAATCTATATTTTTATTGGTGGTTTTAAGGGCTATTAGTGCTATTTGACTTTCGCCGAAAAAAAATAAATAGACCTGATTTTCACTCCAGTTTTCAAGATAGGTAACTTTTGAAAGTGAGCCTTCCCAGATTAAATCACTAAACACATCGAGTTCTTCATCAGCAATTTCAGGCTTTTCGCGTTTGATTTTTTCCCATTCATCTTCCGTGATGGACTGGCTTGCTAAAAACCGAGCAAACTCTAAATTAAGTTCTTCAAATTGTTCTTTGGTAAGTCGCGTGTATTTCATAGACTGTTTCAATTGTACTTGAATATAGAAAAAAGAAAAAGCCTTTGGAATTTCTTCAAAAGGCTTTTAAAATAAGGTATTTAAAACTTACTTTGCTTCAGCAATTACATTGAAAGAAAGGTTTGTTATTACATTTCTGTGAAAGCGAAGAGCTGCTTCATATTGACCGGTGCGCTTAATCAAGCCACCAGCAACAGTGATGTATTTCTTTTCTAAAGAAACGCCTTCTTTTTCAAGTGCTTCTGCTAAATCTGCATTGGATATAGAACCGAAAAGCTTATCACCTTCTCCTGTTTTAGCAGTTAATTTAATTTCAAGACTGTTTGCCTTTTCTGCTAATTTTTTAGCTTCATCAACAAGTTTTTGCTCTTTATAAGCACGTTGCTTGAGTGTTTCTGCAAGTACTTTTTTAGCAGATGATGTCGCCAAAATAGCGTGTCCTTGCGGAATTAAAAAGTTTCTAGCATAACCATTTTTAACAGTTACCAAGTCGTCTGCAAATCCTAGATTTTCAACGTCATTTTTTAATATAACTTCCATGTCGTGCTCTTTTTATTTTAATAAATCTGCTACATAAGGCATTAATGCCAGGTGACGTGCTCTTTTTACAGCTACAGCCACTTTTCTTTGGTATTTCAATGAAGTACCCGTAAGTCTTCTGGGCAATAATTTTCCTTGTTCATTTACAAATTTCAACAAGAAATCTGCATCTTTATAATCGATGTACTTGATACCCGATTTTTTAAATCGACAGTATTTTTTGTTTTTGCTGGTATCAATATTAAGCGGAGTCAAATACCTGATTTCTCCGTCTTTTTTACCTTTTGATTGTTGTTCTAGTGTTGCCATAATTAAGCAGTTGCTTTTTCATTGTTTCTATTTCTTCTCTTCTCAGCCCAGGCAATCGCGTGCTTATCTAACTTCACAGTTAAATAACGCATAATGCGCTCGTCTCTTCTGAATGCTAACTCATAAGGAGTGATAATCTCTCCGGGAGCTGTAAATTCAAATAAGTGATAAAAACCACTTTTTTTGTGTTGAATTGGGTAAGCTAATTTTTTCAAGCCCCAATTTTCTTTGGATATCATCTTAGCGCCGTTAGAAACAAGAAAATCTTCAAATTTCTTAACTGTTTCCTTTATCTGTTCTTCAGATAAAACGGGATTTAAGATGAAAACAGTTTCATAATGATTCATAAAAATTTGTTTATATAGTTATTATAAATTTCACTCATCAATTTTCGTTTTGATAAATGAGGGTGCAAAAATAGTGTTTTATTTAGAATCTACAAAAGCTTTTAATGTTCTATTTCTTCCTACACATTTTCCTATACTTTTGAAATTTAATTCGTTAAATAATGAAAATACTTGCACTTTATCGATAATTTAATTAATATTGTCCTACTAAAATAAATGGGGAATTTGTGGAAAAAGTAGTACTAAACTGTGTCATAGTTGATGATTCAAGCTTACAAAGGCTGTCTATAGTTAGATTGGTTCAAAGCCATCCATCATTAAATCTCGTCTCAGAATATAACAATGCCATTGAAGCAAAGATGGGATTGTTAAATAATAAAATAGACCTTGTTTTTTTAGACATTGAAATGCCTATCCTTTCCGGGTTTGATTTACTTGATGATTTAAATCAAAAACCGCAAATCATTTTCATTACCGGAAAAACAAAGTATGCTTTTAAGGCATTTGACTATGATGCTGTAGATTATTTGAGAAAACCTATTACCAAAGAACGCTTTCTTAATGCTGTTCATAAGGCAATTACAAATTATAAACTCAAAAATGATGAAGGCTTTGACGACGAAGATTTTATTTTTGTAAAAAGCAATCTTAAAAAGCGGAAAGTATTTCTCAATGAATTAAAGTATATCGAAGCATTGGGAGATTATGTTAAGTTGGTAACAGACCACGAGTCTCTTGTAGTGCTTTCTACAATGAAGTCTTTTGCGGCTCTTTTACCTCAGGAACGTTTTATGAGAATTCACAAATCTTACATTGTGAATCTCGACAGAGTGGAGCGTTACAACAGCAAATCTGTTGAAATTGAAAAAGAGTTTCTTCCATTGAGTAGAAATAAAAAATCTGCACTCGTTGAAGCTTTAAGCTCTTCTTTTAATACTTAATAATTATCTACATCTATCGTTAATTTCACACTCCTGAATTCTTTTACCGAAAGAAAACTTCGCTCTATTTTTCGAATGATTTCTTTTGTTTTTTTAAGAGATTGATTCTTTGGGATTTTGATTAAGATATTTGTGATGTATTCATTTCTAACACGTCCCACCGGTGGCTGCTCAGGACCTAATATATTTTCCTCAAAAACATTTCGCAACGATTGACTCAACCAACTTGCTGCCGATTGCATTTTTACAAATTTCTTATCCTTAACGGTTATTTTTATAAGGCGATAAAAAGGAGGATATTTAAAATCAAAACGCTCCTGAATCTGAAAATCGTACATTCCTTTATAATCGTGCTCAACAACTTGTTGTAAAACGGGATGTTGTGGGTTAAAGGTCTGAATGATTACCTTACCTTGTTTCAGGGTGCGACCGGCACGACCGGAAACCTGAAGTAACAACTGAAAACTACGCTCTATTGCTCTAAAATCTGGAAAGTTAAGCAGGTTGTCTGCATTCATCACTCCCACCAAACTCACGTTTCTAAAATCAAGACCTTTGGCGAGCATTTGCGTCCCCACCATAATGTCGATTTCTCCTTGTTCCAATCCATCAATCAATTTTTCATAGGCGTATTTTCCCTTTGTGGTATCCTGATCCATTCTGGCTGTTTTCTTAGATGGAAAAAGCGTTTTGAGTTCGGTTTCTATTTGCTCTGTACCAAGACCTTTGGTATCCAAATGAACACTTCCACACGCCATACAATCATCCAGCATCGCGATGTGATAACCGCAATAATGACATCTCAATTGCTTTTTATGTTGATGATAAGTTAAGCTCACATCACAATTGGGACACTGAGGAGAATGACCACACGTCATACATTCCACTGTGGGTGAAAAGCCTCTGCGGTTCTGAAAAAGCAAAACTTGTTCACCATTTGACAAAACGGCTTCCATGGCCTCGATGAGAACCTGAGAAAAATGACCTTTCATTTTTTTCTTATGGTAGCTTTCGCGTAAGTTTACTAATTCAATATGAGGTAATTGCACCTCTCCAAAGCGTTCTGTCAAAGTGACCAAACCATATTTTTGGTCTTTCGCGTTAAAATAGGTTTCTATGGCGGGTGTCGCTGATCCTAACACTGTTTTTGCCTTGTGAAGATTTGCTAAAACGATGGCAGAGTCACGGGCATTGTATCTGGGTGCCGGACTGAACTGTTTAAAGGAGGGTTCATGCTCCTCGTCAACGATTATAAGACCTAAATCCTGAAAAGGTAAAAATAAGGAAGACCGGGCTCCAATAATAATTTGGGCTTTTGATTTTGATTCTAAAACGTTGTGCCATACCTCTACCCGCTCGTTGACAGAATATTTAGAATGATATACAGAAACTTTTTCGCCAAAATAATGCTGCAACCTTCCTATGAGTTGTGTTGTTAAAGCAATTTCAGGGAGCATATACAATACCTGTTTGCCTTTCTGAATGGCCTCCTTAATAAGTTTGACATAGATTTCAGTTTTGCCACTTGCAGTAACTCCGTGTAGCAAAGTAACATCGTGTGTTTTAAAAGTTTCTTTTATGGCCTCAAAGGCAGTTTGCTGAGAATCGCTCAATGCTTTGATTGCTTTTGGAGCATCACCTTGATAGGAAATTCTGTCTTTTTGGATTTCAAATTCTTCAAAAATACCCTTAGAAATTAAGGCTTTTATCACAGCATTAGAAACACCACTTTTTTCACTAAGTTCTTTTACTGACAACGGTTTTTTTGACTTTGAAGTCAATGTAAAATAGTGCATCACAGCTTCTCGTTGCTTTTTTGCTGAAGACAAAGTTTCAAGAAGTTCTTTTAAACTTTCAGGTTTAGTAAAAGCCTGCTTAAGTTTTACATATTTAACAAGTTTGGGCTTGTATTGTTCTACAACTTCTTCTTTTGTTGTGATAATTCCCTTATAAACAAGCCTGTGAATCAAGGGCAATACCGCTTTTTTGTCAATTATGTCCTGTATTTCATGAATTCTTAATTCTTTTTGCATTTGAAATGCTTCAACAACTAGAACCTCGTCATCATTGAGCGTGTTTAAATCAAATGTTGTATGGTTGTTTATAGAAATGACTGTTTCACTTTCAAGCAAAAAGGCGCGTGATACTGCAGCCCTCATCACTTCACCAAGAGTACACATATAATATGAAGCTATCCATTCCCAATGCTTGAGTTGTATGGATGTAATGATGGGTTTTTCGTCGAGAATTTGTTCGATTTCTTTGGTTTTATAAGCACCGGGCTCTTGTGTATGAACTTGGTAAACAATTGCCGTGTAAACTTTTGATTTCCCAAAAGGAACAGTCACTCTCATTCCTTGTTTTAAAAAATGAGCCTCTTCTTTATTGACGCTATATGTAAAAAGGTTTTGAATGGGAATGGGAATAATGACATCAATAAAGTAATTCATAAAAAATCAATGGTGTTTTTTTCGACTTTTTAGTCTGTGAATAGATACATTGAGTTCAAAACCAAGTAAAAGCAAGTTTGAATTGATCCAAATGTACAACATCATCACAAGTAGTGCTCCAATCGAACCATAAAGTTCATTGTATGTTGAAAAGTTTTCAATATAGATGCCAAACAGATAAGTTGTCAATAAAAATAGTCCTGTTGTGATTATAGCTCCAAGGGAGAAAAAACGATATGATCGACTTTCTTTAGTGCCAAAATAATATAAAGTAGCAATGATAATATAGATTAAAATCACAAAAGAAATATATCTTAAGATAGAAATCCACGCCAAGTCATCAAGCCACCTCGCTTCTTCATTTAAGTTTAAAATTAAATATTGTCCAACGAGCAAACCAATTACAGCAGCAAAAAGTACCAATGCTAAAAATATAGAAACCAAAACAGCAATTACATATTGCCTAAGAACTGATCGCTTTTTCCTCACATAAAAAGAATATTCAAATCCACTGAAAATAGCATTTACACCATTTGCCATTAAAAAAATAGCAAGAATTAAAGTAAAAGACAACAAACTCCCTCTGGGGTTTGCAGCAATATCTTGTAAAACAGGTTGAAAAAACTCTGCAGTTTGTGGGGGCAATAATTCATCAATAAGCCTTAAAAATTCTTCTTGAAAATTGTTGATTTTAACATAAGGGATGAGATTTAATACAAAAAGAATAAAAGGGAATAAAGCCATAAAAAAACTAAATGCAATAGCTCCTGCCCTTGCAGAAAAAGTACCTTTTGCAATTCCCACAACATAGGTTTCCAAAAGATCATAGAGTGAAAGACCTTCAAAACCGGGAAGTTTTATTGTTTTACCAAATTTTACAAGATTTCGTAAAACAGGTATTTTCATTAAGCCTTCCTCAATTTCTTCAGACATAATTTGTTAATTGTTTTAAAACTCTACAGCTTTTAAGCTTAAATCCATGTTGTGAACAGAATGTGTGATAGCACCAGTTGAGACAAAATCAACACCGCACTCGGCATAATTTCTGACAGTTTCCAGTGTGATACCTCCTGATGATTCTGTTTGACAGTGGTCGCCAATTAGTGCAACTGCCTTTTTTGTATCTTCAATGTTGAAATTATCAATCAGGATCCTGTGAACACCTTCATTTTTTATAATCTCTTCAATTTCTTTAAAATTGCGGGCTTCTACTATAATTTTTAAATGAAGTTTATGGTCACTTAAATACTCTTTAGCTGCTTCAATAGCTTTTGTAATTCCTCCGGCAAAATCAATGTGATTGTCTTTTAACATAATCATATCATACAATGCAAACCGATGGTTTTCGCCTCCACCAATTTTCACCGCCCATTTTTCAAGAGCTCTTATTCCCGGGGTTGTTTTACGTGTGTCAAGTATTTTTGTATGTGTGCCTTCAAGGAGTTTTACAAATTGATTTGTTTTTGTGGCAATGGCACTCATTCGCTGCATCGCATTTAAAACCAATCGTTCAGCCTTTAGAATAGACTGGGATAAGCCCGAAACATAAAAAACAATATCTCCATATTTCACTTTAGAACCATCGGGAATTAAAACTTCCACTTCAAGTGTTGAATCAACAAAATCAAAAACCTGTTTTGCAAACTCTACGCCGGCAATAATCCCCTCGTCTTTTACCAAAAGTTTTGCTTCACCAACAGCGTCATAAGGAATACAAGCCAAAGAGCTGTGGTCACCATCACCCACATCTTCTCTAATGGCGTTTGCAATAATAATACTCAACTCCTTTTCAAACTGTTTCTCAGAAATCATGCGTTCTCTTTTTTTAGCTAAAATAAGCAATTCACAAAGAAAACTTACTATTCTTTTCTCTCAAAAGTTCTTATTGATTAAAAACTCAAAAACAATTACTTATTTTTGAAAAATGAAAATTAAACTCATTGCCATTGGAAAAACAGACAATCTGCATCTGCAGCAATTAATTGATGAATACTCAAAAAGACTTGGGTTCTACATTTCATTTGAAATACAAATCATTCAAGATTTAAAAAATACAAAATCCCTTTCAGAAATTCAACAAAAGGAGAAAGAAGGAAATCTTATTTTAAAGCAAATTGACCCGTCTGATGACGTAATTCTTCTTGACGAAAACGGCAAAAGTTACACATCAATTGATTTTTCTGATTTCTTGCAAAAAAAAATGAACAGCGGAATTAAAAACCTCATTTTCATAATTGGTGGTCCCTATGGCTTTAGTCCGGAAATGTATCAAAGAGCCAATGGAAAAATAGCACTCTCATCTATGACATTTTCCCACCAAATGGTGCGACTTTTTTTTATAGAACAACTCTACAGAGGATTTACCATTTTAAAAAATGAACCATATCATCATCGTTAAAAATCACAAATTACAAGCACCAAACCTTGTCTTCCGAAGCTTAAGCGGAGGGAGATTCCAAATAACTAACAACAGTTAACAAATACTCATGAAAATCGTTTTTGCCACAAACAATCCCAATAAAATCAAAGAAGTACAAGCACAACTTCCTGAACAGATTGCCCTTTTAAGCCTCGCAGATATAGGTTGTTTTGAGGACATTCCCGAAACGTCACCCACCATAGAAGGCAACGCCATTCAAAAAGCAACTTATATCAAAAAAAACTATGGTTATGATTGTTTTGCTGACGATACCGGCCTTGAAGTGGATGCACTTGACGGTGCGCCGGGCGTTTTTAGTGCCCGCTATGCCGGTGAACAAAAAAATGCCGATGACAATATGAAAAAACTTCTTGCAGAATTAAAAGAAAAAACCAATCGAAAAGCCCAATTCAAAACTGTCATCGCTTTAATATTAAATGGAAATACGCAAAGTTTTACCGGAATTTGTAAAGGCACTATACTTAAAGAGAAAAAAGGAACTCAAGGTTTTGGGTATGATCCCATTTTTCAACCGGAGGGTTTTGATTTGGCTTTCGCCGAAATGACTTTGGAACAAAAAAACACCATTGGACATCGCGGTAAGGCGGTTCAAAAACTCATTGATTATCTCAATAAAATGAAATAAATAAACAACAAATAACCACTAAGCCTTTAACTAACAAATAATTAATACAATACAAAATATGAATACAAATAAATAAGCGTACCTTTGCAGCCAATTTTAAAAAGAATATGACAAAATTTACAGATTTAGGCCTCAATGAGGCTTTATTGCGGGCAGTGGCCGATATGGGATTTGAAACCCCCTCTGAAGTACAAGAAAAAACAATCCCCATTCTTCTATCAAAAGAAACCGACATGGTTTCCCTGGCGCAAACAGGAACAGGAAAAACAGCCGCCTTTGGCTTTCCGCTCATACAAAAAATAGACGCAAACAGCAGAACCACTCAAGGTTTAATCCTTTCTCCAACCAGAGAATTGTGTATGCAAATCACTAACGAATTAAAAAGTTATAGCAAATATGTTTCCGGCTTAAACATTGTTGCTATATATGGAGGTGCAAGCATCAATGACCAGGCAAAAGACATCAAACGAGGTGCTCAAATCATTGTTGCAACTCCCGGAAGAATGAAAGATATGATCAGTCGCAGAATGATTGATATATCAAAAATTGAGTATTGCATACTCGATGAAGCTGATGAAATGCTCAATATGGGCTTTTATGAAGATATTACAGAAATTCTTTCCCACTCTCCAAAAGACAAAAGCACCTGGTTATTTTCAGCTACCATGCCAAAGGAAGTTTCAACCATTGCTAAAAAGTTTATGAACACTCCGGTTGAAATCACCGTGGGAACAAAAAATACTGGAACAAAAAATGTAACTCACGAATATTACACTGTGAACGCTCGTGATCGCTACCAGGCTTTACGCCGACTGGCAGATGCAAACCCCGACATCTTTTCTGTGGTTTTTTGCAGAACCAAAAGAGACACTCAAAAAGTTGCTGAAAATTTAATCGAAGATGGTTATAATGCAGCTGCTCTTCACGGAGATTTGAGCCAAAATCAGCGTGATATGGTGATGAAATCCTTTAGAAACCGTCAAATCCAAATGCTGGTTGCAACAGATGTAGCTGCGCGCGGAATTGATGTTGATGATATCACTCACGTGATAAACTATCAATTGCCGGATGAAATTGAAGTCTATACACACCGTAGTGGCCGCACCGGTCGCGCCGGAAAAAATGGTGTATCAATGACCATCGTTTCAAAAAGTGAAGTGAGAAAAATTCGCAGTATAGAAAAAATAATACAGCAGAAATTTGTCACCAAAGAAATTCCAAACGGAATGGAAATTTGTGAAATTCAACTGTTTCACCTGGCCAACAGCATAAAAAACACGGAAATTAATCACGATATCGATACTTACCTTCCCAATATTCAAGAAGTGCTTGAGGGATTGAGTAAAGAAGATTTAATCAAAAAGGTATTTTCTGTCGAGTTCAGTCGTTTTTACAGTCGCTATAAAAATGCCAAAGAATTAAACATTAGCGAAGGAAGCCACAGAGAAGATGCCGCTGACGAGGACACAACTCGTTATTTCCTCAATGTGGGCAGCAAAGATGGCTTTGACTGGATGAGTTTAAAAGACTTTTTAAGAGACCTGCTCAGCCTTGGTAAAGACGACGTTTATCGCGTTGATGTAAAAGACAGCTTTTCTTTTTTCAATACAGATACCAAACATCAGGAACTCGTTCTCGGTATTTTTGAAGATTTCAAACTTGAAGGCAGACACGTAAACGTTGAGGTCTCAAAAGACGGCGGCGGTAAAGACCGTGGCAACCGAAGACGCAGAGATGACAAAAGCGGTTTTCGCAAGAAAAGAAGTGATGATAAACCCCGAGGTGGCGGATTTGGTGATAAAGGAAAACGTGAATTCAAAAGCAAAGACAACTCAAAATTTGCCGGTGGAGGAAAACGACGCAGCAGTGATTCAAAACCGCAAGGTACAGGTGGGCGTCGCAGAAGAAAATCATAAGCCTGTTAATTTTTGTATAATATTCCCTGTTTAATTCTGTTTTAGCAGCTATATTTATATATTTAGCCTACAATTTTTGCTATGAAAAAATTTGGACTTTTTTTTATTTTTATTTGCTTCTCCTTAATTGGTTTTTCTCAGGATGAAAACCAAACCATAAAAGGTAAAGTCCTCAATGATGCCGATGATGTTCCTATAGAGAATGTGCACATCGTCAACATGAATCAGGTAATTGGTTCCATATCTATAGAAGATGGTTCTTTTTCTATTCCTGCCAAAGTAAATGATACTTTATATTTTTCCTACTTGGGCTTTAAATCTATTAGAGTAAGAGTAACTAATGACTGGTTTAAATATGGTGATATAAAAATCAAAATGACAGAATTGGGAATTGCCCTTGAAGAAATCGTTTTAAGACCTGTGCAACTCACCGGCTATCTGGAAGTAGATGCAAAAATCATCCCCATTTATGACAATTACAGATATAGTATTTCTGGACTGAACACCGGTTATGAAGGGGGTCAAACACAACCCAAAGCGGTTTCAAAAGTTCTGGGGGCTGTATTTAATCCGGCAGATTTTTTATATAATGTATTTGGCAAACGACCGGCACAAATGAGAAAGCTGAGGCAAATGAAAACCGATGATAACATCAGGAATTTATTGAGCAGTAAATTTGACCGGGAGACTTTGATGGTTGTACTCCAACTTGAAAAAGTAGATATTGATGAAATTCTCAATAACTGTAATTACTCAGAAACGTTTATTCGCACAGCAAACGACCTTCAAATTCTTGATGCCATGAGTGAATGTTATGAAGAATACCGCGTTTTAAATAGAAGGAAGAATTAAGATACGCTAGAAAATTTTGCTATTTTTTATAAATACTAATTTACATCTAATTTATTTTCAAGGTGATTTTTAAGATTTATAAGACCTTCCTCAAAATCCTTCCCAACCGTTTTATCCATATTAAAAAACAACATAAAAATATTTGCAGGCGGCTTGTTTATACCTGAAAAACCCCAAGTCACCTTAGTTATGCTCTCGTTAATTTTATCAACTTTGATATAAGCGTCACTCTGTGATTTCCAGGGTTTAAAAAATCGCAATTGAGATTCCATTTTTTCATTCTCAATAATGTTGGTGATTTCCTGTTCGCCTTCACCAACCTGCTTATTGCCTTCCCAGTGAGATATAAACCCTATAGTGCCATCAGTTCCTGTGTATGACTTTTTTATATCAGGATCTTTTTTGTCCCACGGCGACCAGTAATCCTGGTTTTTGACATATTTAATGAATTGAAATACTTCAGGCAATGGTTTATTAATTTCCACACTTCTATAAACGTGGTAGTTTTTAGGTGCAATTAAAGAAAGAATTAAAAAAAACAGCAATCAGAGCTGCAAATAGATAAACGACTATCATAAAATCTGATTTGGTTTAGTTTCAAATTTAATCATTTTTTATTTCATCATACCTCTTTAAAATCGCTTCTATACTTTTTATGGTTTTCATGGCCCAATCCAGCCGCTTTTCAAGCTGTTCTTCTTCAGAAAGTTGCCAATCAATCTGTGTTTTTTTGAGTTTAGCCGTTACGTCTTGTAAGATAATTGCAGCAGAAACTGAAATATTTAAACTTTCAGTAAAACCAACCATTGGGATTTTTAAAAACCCATCTGCTTGTTTAAAAACGGTATCTGAAAGTCCGGTCGATTCTTTTCCGAAGAAAAAAGCAGCTTTTTGGGTCACGTCAAAATCACCTAAAAACTGAGAATCCTTGTGAGGCGTTGTTGCAATAATGCGATACCCTTTCGCTTTAAGCTCAGAAATACAAGAGTCTATATGATCGTGCCGATGCAAATCAACCCATTTTTGAGCTCCCATAGCAATTTCTTTGTCAATACGTTTCCCATCTATTTCTTCAACAACATGTAAATCCTGTATGCCAAAGATATCACAGGTGCGCATCACGGCACTGGTATTGTGAAGTTGATAAACATCCTCTGTCACTACTGTAAAATGTCGAGTGCGCTCTGATAAAACTTCTTTAAAAAGTTCCTTACGCCTTTCAGTTAAATACGATTCTAAATGGGTCAATAATTGGTAATCTATCATCAATGTTTTATTTTCGGAATAAATATAAGAATTTGATAAAAGGAGTTATGCAAAAAAAGAAATTGATTGTTCTTACAGGAGCCGGCATTAGTGCCGAAAGCGGTATTAATACCTTCAGGGATGCAAACGGGCTTTGGGAGGGCCACGACATTATGGAAGTGGCATCACCTGTTGGCTGGCACAAAAATCCTGAAATTGTTTTGGATTTCTACAACAAAAGAAGAAAACAATTACTGGAGGTGAAACCCAATTCCGCTCACTATGCCCTCGCAGAACTGGAAAATGAATTTGAAGTTCAAATTATTACTCAAAATGTAGATGACCTTCATGAACGGGCAGGAAGCACCACTGTTTTACATTTGCACGGCGAACTCCTCAAAGTGAGAAGCACGCTGGATGAAAACTATATATTGGATTGGGAAAAAGATGTTGCTCTTGGCGATTGCTGTCCAAAAAATGGCCAGTTAAGACCACATATCGTTTGGTTTGGGGAAGCCGTCCCTGCGATGGAAGATGCCATTGAAATCACGCAAAATGCAGATATCGTTGTGGTGATAGGAACCTCACTGCAAGTATATCCCGCTGCGGGTTTGATGCATTATACACCCTCACATTCGCCTATTTATTATATTGATCCAAAACCCGCAGATGTTTATGGGATATCAAATAAAGTTGAAATAATTCCGGCAACGGCTACACTAGGAGTTCCTGTATTTATTGAAAAATTAAAAAATCTATAATACATTGGAGGTTTTAATACAACAGCTTAATCAATTAAAAGCATACCGAAAGGATCGCGAAAAACTTGCAGACCGGGTCTTAAACAATCCTGACTATTTTGACTGTATTTTTGAATGCTGTTTTAACGTTGATCAGGACATCTCCTACAAAGCAGCTTGGATTTTGGAAATGGTCTGCCTCAAAAATATAAAATTACTAGTCCCTTATTTAGACAGGTTTCTTGAAAACATTCCGAAGGTATTCAAACACCAGGCGGTGAGGCCTCTGGCAAAAATATGTGAAGAACTTGTGATGGGATATTATACCAATAAAGAGCCGTCCTTACAATTTGTACTTTCAAAAAAACAATTGGAGAAGCTCACAGAAATTTGCTTTGACTGGTTGATCACAGAGCAAAAAGTAGCTGCAAAAGCTTATGCAATGCAATGCTTGTTTCTTTTGGGTAAAGAAATTAAATGGATTTATCCCGAACTAAAAATAATACTCGAAAAAGATTTTCAAAATCAACAACCTGCATTTAAAGCACGCGCGAGACATATTCTAAAAAAATTGTAACTTCAATAAAGCTGAATCCTTCCTTCTTTTATTGGAGCCAAATTAAGAGAAATCCTTATCTTTGCACCTTATTTCAAAACAGTATGGCAACCAACGCATTACAAGCAATTTCACCCATTGATGGGAGATACCAGTCAAAGACCCAATCCCTCATTCCGTTTTTTGCTGAAGAGGCGCTTATTAAATACCGGGTTCTGGTGGAAATTGAGTATTTTATTGCCCTTTGTAATCTTCCTTTGCCTCAATTGGAACGTTTTAACAGTGCTCATTTTTCCGCTTTACGCGATCTGTATCAAAACTTCACTACCCAAGATGCTCAAAAAATAAAAGACATTGAGAAGATTACCAACCACGATGTGAAAGCGGTTGAATATTTTATCAAAGAAAAATTTGATGACTTACACCTTCAGGATTATAAAGAATTTATCCATTTTGGTCTAACCTCTCAGGACATAAACAACACCGCTATTCCTTTATCCATAAAAGAAGCAACAGAAAAAGTCTATGTGCCACTTCTTTATGAATTAATTTCCAAGCTAAGAAGTCTTTCCGAGGAATGGAAATCGATTCCTATGCTTGCAAAAACACACGGCCAGCCCGCTTCCCCTACCAGACTGGGTAAGGAGATTGAAGTCTTTGTTGTGCGACTTGAAGAGCAAGTTCACATTTTAAAAAATACAAAACATGCAGCAAAATTTGGTGGAGCCACCGGTAATTTCAATGCGCACTTTGTAGCATACCCGGTGGTGGACTGGAGAAAATTTGGAACTCATTTTGTTGAAAACACCTTAGGATTAAATCACTCCTTCCCCACTACCCAAATTGAGCATTATGACCATCTTGCTGCTTTATTTGATGGATACAAACGCATCAATACCATCATCATAGATTTAGACCGTGATTTTTGGACTTATATCTCTATGGACTATTTCAAACAAAAAATCAAAGACGGCGAAGTGGGATCTTCAGCGATGCCACATAAAGTAAACCCGATTGATTTTGAAAATTCTGAGGGAAATCTTGGAATTGCAAATGCACTTTTTGAACACCTTTCGGCAAAATTACCCATAAGCCGTTTGCAACGTGATTTGACAGACAGCACTGTTTTAAGAAATGTGGGCGTTCCGGTGGGGCACACATTGATTGCCTTACACTCAACGTTGAAAGGCCTAGAGAAACTCGTTTTAAACGAAACAAAAATCGCCGAAGATCTTGAAAATAACTGGGCAGTTGTAGCAGAAGCCATACAAACCATACTGAGAAGAGAAGGATATCCCAATCCCTATGAGGCTTTAAAAGGTCTTACCCGAACAAATCAGAAAATCAATCAACAATCTATAACAGATTTTATAAATACACTTACTGTTTCAGAAGAAATTAAAAGAGAACTTTTAGCAATTAAACCAACCAATTATACAGGTATTTAATGAAAACCATCAGACTACTTTTTTGTGCTTTTCTTTTTTCAATAGTTGGAGTTTCAGCACAAACAGAAACCGACTCGATTGTAAAAGCAATTGAAAACAATGACATCAAACTTGCAGCACTACCCTATTACAGTTATGGTAAAGGATTAGGTTTAACCTCAGCAGATAGTTTGTTTCAATTCAACATCAGATTCAGGATGCAAAATCGGGCAACTGCATTGTTTTTAGAGAATGAGGAAAGTGCGTTTTCAGCTCAAGTGAGGCGTTTGAGGTTGCGTTTTGATGGTTATGTTGGAGATCCAAAGTTTTCATATGTCATACAACTCTCCTTTGCGGCAGGAGATGTGGGAGTGATTCAAGAAGGGCAAAACATCAATGTAATCAGAGATGCAATAGTTTTTTACAGGCCTAATAAAAATTGGAATTTAGGCTTTGGTCAAACAAAACTTCCCGGAAACAGGCAAAGGATAAATTCCTCAGGAGCGCTTCAGTTTACTGATAGAACCATCAATAATGCCCAATTCAATATTGACAGAGATTTTGGCTTGCAAGTCTATTACTTAAAAAACAAACCCGATGCGTTTGGTTATGAAATAAAAACAGCCATTTCAACAGGAGAAGGAAGAAACTGGACACAAACTTCAGACAACAAAATGGCTTATACAGGTCGTGTGGAGTTATATCCATTTGGAAACTTCACAAAAGGAGGTGCCTATTTTGAAGGTGATTTAATGCGCGAGACAACACCAAAATTAATGATTTCAGGGACGTATCATTTCAATCACGGAGCTCTAAGAACCCAGGGACAACAAGGAAGTGTCCTTTATGAACCTAGGGATTTAACATCAATTTTACTTGATGCCATTCTCAAATACAATGGTTGGGCTTTCCAAACCGCATACTTGCAAAGAGATACAGACAATGCCATCACCATCAATCCTAATGACGCGACACAACAACGATTTGTTTTAGCCGGAAGTGGCTATGACGCTCAATTAAGTTATTTATTTCTGAACAATCTGGAAGTTTCTGGAAGGTATTCTTACAGTACTCCGAAAAGTCAAATAAAAAACATATTACCTGAAACTAATCAATTCAGTTTGGGAATAACTAAATATATCTGGGAACACTCTCTAAAAATTCAGGGAGAAGCCACTTATGAAAGTGCTACACTTGACTTAAACCCTTCCAATAATAGCTGGTATGTAAGGTTTCAGGTAGAGATTGGGATATAATTTTATTTAAAAAATCCCTGATTTTCAGTACTTTTCAAAAAAATATACTATATTCATAGCTAGTTTAGCTAAGTAATGGTTTATGAAAATCAGGTTCTCTTTTTTGATTTTTCTTTTTTCGATTACTCCCACACTCGCCCAAAATGCCGTTGTGGAAGGAAAAAATTATACTTCCACAAAAGGAGAAACAATTTATATGCCCATTGGTAAAATATCTTTTGCAGATCGTGTCGTTGAGTTTATACAGGGAAATCCCAAAGCCATATTGGAATTCACAAACCCTGAAGAAGCTTTAGGAGAACCCAATTATATTCATTACAAAGTACCGCGATATGTTTCTTTAGGTTGTGGTGGTCAACTCATATTGGAATTTACAGACAATGGTTTTATTAATATGGAGGGACCCGATTTGTACGTATGGGAAGTGGGGCCCTCTGAAGAATCTTTTCAATTTGAAATTTCTAAAGATGGAAAAAATTGGCTTGATCTTGGTATTATTGAAGGTGGCAAATCTTATATTGATATAGCAGAAGTCGTAACAGACATAAGGGATGTTTTCTATTTTGTAAGAATTACAGATCAAAAAGATATTTGTACCGGAAATACATCTGGAGCAGATATTGATGCTGTGGGAACCTTAAGCGGTGTTTTAAAAGTTAATATGAGTGCAGATGTCCTTTTTGATACTGCAAAGCACAATCTCAAACCTTTGGCAAAAGCTTCAATAGATAGCCTGGCAAAACAAATCAAACAAGTGGGTATGGCAAAAATCATAGTCGAAGGCCATACAGACAGTGACGGAAGTGACTTGCTTAATCTCAGACTCTCAGAGCGAAGAGCACAAAGTGTCATCAATAAACTAAAGTCATTACTAGACAACAACGGAATTTATGATTTTGAAAGTGTGGCTTATGGACTCACAAAACCCAGGGCAACAAATGAAACTGACGAAGGCAAACAACTCAATCGAAGAGTTGAAGTAATTGTAATGCCCCACAGTGACTTTTATACAAAAAAGGATTAATGGAACTTTTGGGCTTTAATCATTCGGTCTTTGCCAAATATATCTTTCTTCAATTCCACATTTTCAAATCTCATTTTTTCTAGCATTTCAACAACTTCACTTCCATAGGCTTCGTTGATTTCAAAATACAGATTTCCCTCTCGCTTTAAGCTTTGACAAGCTATTTCAGCAATACTTTTATAAAACAAGAGTGGATCACTGTCTGGCACAAAAAGTGCATTGTGTGGTTCATATAACAATACATTGGATTGCATTTTTTCCTTTTCGAAATTCCTCACATAAGGTGGATTTGAAACAATCACATCAAAAGTAGAATTGAGTTCTTTTATAGCAAGTATGTCCTTTTCTAAAATTGAGATTGTCACATCATTTAAGATTGCATTTTCTGAAGCGGTTTTTAAAGCCATTGGCGAAATATCCATTGCACTCACTTTTGCTTGCCTCATTTTTTTTGCAAGCGAAATAGCTATACAACCACTTCCCGTTCCAATATCTAGCAGAGAAAATTGTTCATTTATTTTAGAATAATCATTGAGTATCCAGTCAACAAGTTCTTCAGTCTCAGGTCTGGGAATCAGTACAGAAGGATTCACTTTAAATGGAAGCCCATAAAACTCTGTTTCCCCTAAAATATATTGTATGGGAACTTCCTTCTCAAGTTTTTTCAAGGCTTCATCAAATTTTGATATATCATCAATAGATAATTTTAAATCCAATTGAAATACGACTTCAAACCTTGGCAAAAGAAGATATTTTTCAGATAACAAATAAAAAAAAGAGCCTATTTCCTCTTCAGGATATATGTCTTTTAGTTTGGATTTGAAATGATTCCTGAACTCTTTTAAAGTCATATTTTTTTTATCATCCACACATTACAAGAATAATGACCGGTATCGCCCATTGCCTTTTCTAACGGAGTAAATCCTGTTTTAAAGTACAATTTTCGGGCATCGTCCATATAAGGCATCGTCTCCAGATAGCAGTGTTCAAAACCAAATTCTTTGGCTTTCTTTAGACAGATATCCATCATTTTTGAACCAATGCCCCTACCTCTAGCCTCTGGCGCAAAATACATTTTTTGCAATTCACACACATTCCCCTCATAATTGTCCAGTTGACTGATCCCCGCACCGCCAATAATGGTTTCATTCTCTTCAACGACAAAATAGGCTTTTTTATCATCCTGATACGTTTCAAACATACAGTCGAGACTTGTATCAGCATAAGCGGTGCCTATTTTAGGAACTCCAAATTCAAGTAAAACACTTCTAATGACCCCTGCAATATGCGGATTGTCGTTTTGCTCAATAGGGCGAATAATGTAGTCGTTCATTCGTTTTAAATATGCTATTTTTGTGAGATAAAGGTAATGCAAATTTTCTTGTCCAAACATCAAAAATACATACAGCGGTGCATCGATTTAGCCCAAAACGGCCTGGGTAAAACCTACCCAAACCCGATGGTGGGCAGTGTGGTTGTTTACAAAGACAGTATCATTGGTGAGGGCTGGCATCAAAAAGCCGGCGAACCACACGCAGAAGTCAATGCCATAGCCGGTGTAAAAGACAAATCCCTTTTAAAAAAGGCAACTATATATGTGAGCCTTGAGCCCTGCAGTCATTTTGGGAAAACACCCCCATGCGCAGATTTAATCATTGCTCATAAAATTCCAAAAGTAGTTGTAGGTTGTTTGGATCCCAATCCCAAAGTGGCCGGTCGTGGTGTGAAAAAATTATTGGAATCGGGTTGTGAGGTCGCTGTAGGAATACTTGAAAATGAGTGCAAGAACCTGAACAAACGTTTTTTTACCTTTCACCAAAAAAAGCGTCCTTACATCATTTTAAAATGGGCACAAACGGCTGATGGATTCATAGCGCCTAAAGAACAAGAAACCGGAAAACCCTTTTGGATTACCGGGAGCGCATCAAAACAATTGTTGCACAAATGGCGTAGTGAAGAGCAAGCTATTCTGGTGGGAACGACTACGGTTTTAAAAGACAATCCGCAATTGACAAACCGGATTTGGGAGGGAAATAACCCGGTGAGAGTGGTTCTCGATCAACATCTTAAAATTAATAAAGAAGCCGCCGTTCTTGACGGAACTATGAAAACCATCGTGATTACATCAAATAATCAAACAGATTTTCCGGTTTATAAAAATGTCCATTTTGAAACTGTCGTTTTTGATAAAAACCTTTCCCAACACATCTGTGAGGTGCTTTACAACCATCAAATACAATCTGTAATTATTGAAGGTGGCACTCAAACCTTGATGACCTTTATCGAATCAAATCTCTGGGATCAAGCACGTGTATTTACAAGTCAGAAAATATTAAATCAAGGAATTAAAGCCCCTGTTTTAAATAAAAATATAAATCAGACTGTTCAAATATCTGAAGACCAATTAAGCCTCTTTTACAATGATTAAAACGCTGTTGTTTGACTTTGGGGATGTGTTTTTAAATCTTGACAAGGAAGCCACCACACGTGAGCTCAAAAAGCTTGGCGCAAACCAATTTACTAAGGAAATGCAACTGGTAAACAATCAATATGAAAAAGGAGAAATTACTTCAAATGCTTTTCTAAAGACTTATAAAAATTGGTTTCCAAATGTTTCAAAGCAACAACTTATCGAAGCCTGGAATGCCATTTTACTAGACTTTCCCGAACACCGCATTCTTTTTCTGGAACAACTTGCAGCTTCTAAAGAACACCAACTGCTTTTGTTAAGTAATACAAATGAGATTCACATTAACTGGGTGAAAGAGAACATTCAATATTTTAAGCGCTTTAAAAATTGTTTCAAAAAATTTTATCTTTCCCATGAAATCAATCTAAGAAAACCAGACACAAGCATTTATGAATTTGTTCTTAAAGACAATGAAATAAAACCAGAGAATATATTGTTTATTGATGATACCAAGTCCAACACTGATGCAGCTAAAGCATTGGGTATTCATGTTTGGAACATCAACCCTAAAGAAGAAGATATTACTGATTTATTCATCAAACACCACCATTTATTTTGATATACCTACTCTTTAGCATATTGGTATCCAGTTTTCTGTATGTAATTTTCAAATTATTTGCAGTCTTTAAAGTAAACACCCTTCACGCGATTGTTGTCAATTACTTTGTGGCCTTTGCATTTGGTTTTCTTATGTCTGAATCAAAATTGACGCTTCTACAAATCACTTCGAGTCCCTGGTTTGTGGGAACTTTTTTTCTAGGGATACTTTTCATTGTCATTTTTAATATTATGGCCATAACAGCACAACGCAGTGGTGTGGCGGTCACTTCGGTGGCTACAAAAATGTCTGTGGTAATCCCGGTAATATTTGGTATAGTGGTTTACCAAGAGAGTGCCGGGTTGTTAAAAATAACAGGAATTATTTTGGCTTTGGTGGCTGTTTATCTCGCTTCAGTAAAGAGTAAGGAAGGCTTCAAATGGCGCAATGTTATTTTTCCTTTTCTACTATTTATAGGCTCGGGGACCATTGATACTGCTTTAAAGTTTTTAGAGACCAATTATGTATCACCATCTCAAATCTCTATCTTTTCAACAACTATTTTTGGCTTTGCAGGCTTATTTGGAACACTTTTTATTTTAATTAAAAGAGATTTGACGATTCATTGGAAAAGTCTCCTTGGCGGAATTGCTCTGGGCATTCCTAATTATTTTTCAATTACCTTTTTACTTCAAGCACTTGCCACAGAGGGTCTCGAGAGCTCCATGGTCTTTACGGTCAACAATGTAAGCATTGTGATGCTATCTACATTGGTAGGACTTTTTGCATTCAAAGAGAAACTTTTGCCAAAAAATTGGGTGGGAATTGGGCTTGCTATCATTAGTATATTTTTAGTGATTTATACGTGATATGGAAGAAAAAGACACTTACAGAACAATTTCAAAACCTTCAGAGGAAACGCTTTTTAAGGAAAAAGGAAGTAAATTTTTTGGAACTGCTTTTCCGGTGAAAACCGAAGATGAGGTCGCACGCTGTCTGGAAACAGTCAAAGAAAAACACAAAAGTGCCCGTCATTTTTGTTATGCCTATCAGCTAGGTACAAATCAGATTTATTTTCGTGTAAACGATGATGGCGAACCCTCAAACAGCGCCGGCATGCCCATATATGGCCAAATACAATCCTTTGATCTCACAGATGTACTTGTGGTCGTTGTGCGCTATTTTGGAGGCACCAAACTGGGAGTTGGCGGCTTGATAAGCGCTTATAAAGCAAGTGCAAAAATGACATTAGATAAATCTAAAATCATAGAAAAGACCATCGATATTACTTTTGAAATTGGGTTTGATTACAAAAACATGAACAAGGTGATGCGGGTCATCAAGGAAAAAAATCTGAATATCATTGACCAAAAACTGGAGCTGGATTGTAAAATTTTTATTTCGGTGAGGAAATCTTTGGTAAAAGAAATTAGAGAAAATTTCAATTCCATTTATGAAGTTTCAATAAAAGAAATTGATTAAGTTTCAAAATCAAGTTTGCGTAATTTTTCCAATAAATATTCAGGTGCCATCATAGGTTTTTTTGTCTCTTTATCGACAAAAACCAAAGTAGTTGAACCGGTAGTTAAAAGCACCTCCTTTTCGTTATAAATTTCATAATCAAAGGCAATACGAATTGTAGGAATTCTCTGAATAGTTGTGACAACAGTTAAAACGTCGTCATAATGAGCAGATTGTTTAAACTTTACATTCAAATCTATGACAGGCAGTAAAATACCATTGCCCTCCATCCATTTGTATGAAAGCCCGAATTTCCTGAGCCATTCTGTGCGTCCCATTTCAAAATATTGTGCATAATTTCCATAATAAACAACCCCCATTTGGTCTGTTTCTCCATATCGAACTCGCACTTGTAAAAAATCTTTTTTCACTTACTATTTTTTTTTGAAAGGGTACTTTTTTTTTGTATGTTTATACACTCGCAGTATGAGAAAAAAAAATTGAAAATTCAATACCCTTTCCGTTTTTTTTTTAAATAATTTGTTCACATATTTGCGTAACTAAAAAGCCAAGAGAAAATCATTTTCTCTTTTTTTTTCATAACTAACTAATTTTTAAAAACTTCATCCTAAGAATGAGTAAAACTGCGCAATCAGTTTGGACAAATTGTCTGTCTTTTATAGCGGATAACATCTCCCCACAAGCTTATAAAACTTGGTTTGAGCCCATACAGGCAGTTAAGCTAACTGAAAACGCGTTAAGTATTCAAGTGCCCAGTAAGTTTTTTTATGAGTGGTTGGAAGAGCATTATGTGAAGTTGTTAAAAGTTTCCTTAACAAAAGAGCTAGGCGAAAATGCCAAATTGGTTTATGTAATCAAAATGGAAAATACCTATGGCAACAAACAACCTTTTACCGAAAAAATCCCCAGTTCAAACAGGTCTCAGGTAAAATCACAAGAGGTTGACGTCCCCTTAAAAAATAAAAATCCCGAATTAAAAAATCCCTTCGTTATTCCCGGAATAAGAAATGTAAAGATTGAATCACAACTCAATCCCAATTACAGTTTTGAAAACTTCCTGGAAGGCGATTCAAACAGATTGGCACGCTCTGCCGGTTTGGCGGTTTCCAACAAGCCCGGAGGCACCTCTTTCAATCCGCTTCTCGTTTTTGGTGGAGTTGGTTTGGGCAAAACCCATTTAGCACACGCTATTGGGGTTGACATCAAAGACAAGTATCCCGAAAAAACGGTTCTTTATATTTCTGCAGAAAAATTTACCCAACAATACATCGAGTCTGTCAAGAAAAACAACCGAAACGATTTTATTCACTTTTACCAGATCATGGATGTACTCATTGTTGATGATATCCAATTTTTATCAGGTAAGTCCGGGACTCAGGATGTATTTTTTCACATCTTCAATCATTTACATCAAAATGGAAAACAGGTTATCTTAACCAGTGACAAAGCCCCGGTTGATATGATTGATATTGAACAACGATTGTTATCAAGATTCAAATGGGGACTTTCGGCCGAGTTGCAACATCCTGATTTTGAGACCCGTGTTTCCATTATAAAAAATAAATTGTATCGCGACGGCGTAGAAATGCCTGAAGATATCATTGAGTTTTTGGCAAACAACATCAAAACAAACATACGTGAACTGGAAGGTGCCATCATCTCCCTCATAGCACACTCCTCTTTTAACAGAAGAGACATCACTATCGACCTAGCAAGAAAAATAGTTGACAACTATGTGAAGCATACCAAACGTGAGGTGTCGATTGATTACATACAAAAAGTAGTTTCAGATTATTTCCAGATGGATGTGGACACGCTACAGTCAAAAACCCGAAAGCGGCACATTGTTCAAGCGCGGCAACTGGCTATGTTTTTTGCAAAAAAATTCACCAAAGCTTCCCTGGCAAGCATTGGTTCCCAAATTGGCAGACGTGACCACGCGACGGTACTCCACGCCTGCAAAACGGTGGACAATCTCACTTCTACTGACAAGCAGTTTAGAAAGTATGTGGAAGACCTCAACAAAAAATTGACCCTTTAAACCTTTGTTATGAAGACACGCATCTTAATGGTCTGTCTTGGTAATATTTGCAGGTCACCTCTGGCTGAAGGCATTCTAAAATCAAAACTCAATCCCGAACGATTTATCGTTGATTCCGCCGGCACCGGTCATTGGCATGTGGGTGATTCACCCGACCCCAGAAGCATTAAAGTGGCAAAAAAGTATGGAATAGACATTTCATATCAAAGAGGAAGGCAATTTTCTGAACGTGATTATGAAGACTTTGACCTCATCTATGTGATGGACAATGAGAACAAAAAAAATTTGCTGGAATTGGCTCCGGACGAAACTTCAAAAAACAAAGTACGTCTCATTTTAAATGAACTCTTTGAAAATGAAAATGTGGATGTACCAGACCCTTATTATGGGGGTGAAAACGACTTTGAACAAGTGTTCAAGTTGCTCGATGAGGCTACAGAGTTGATTTCAAAGAAATTTTAATTTTAAAGTTCTTCTCTAAATTATCGTTAAAACAATTAATTAAAATTTTAATTACCCTGATAATTACTTACTTTAGTAACTTCATCTAAAAAAAATGCCATGAAAACATTATATGCCTTTCTTTTTTCACTTCTTATTACTTCAATTTCGTTTTCTCAAGAACTTGAACTACAACTTGTTGCCAATGGATTTAGTTCACCTTTAGAATTAAAACACGCCGGTGACGACAGACTCTTTGTTGTTGAGCAAGGGGGTCGTATAAAAATTTTAAATTCTGACGGCACAGTCAATCCAACAAACTTTTTAAATATATCCTCAAATATATCCTCAGGAGGCGAAAGAGGGCTTCTGGGACTGGCATTCCATCCTGATTATGCTAATAATGGCTTTTTCTATGTGTATTATACAAACCCGGCAGGTAACACACAAATATCGAGATTTTCTGTGAGTGGTGACCCTGACGTGGCAGATCCTTCTTCTGAACTCCAAATGCTCTCCTTCAACCAGCCATTTTCAAACCACAACGGGGGTCATATTGCTTTTGGACCCGATGGTATGCTATATATTGCCAGTGGCGATGGAGGTAGTGGTGGTGATCCTCAAAATAATTCTCAAACCTTAACCACTCTTTTAGGAAAAATATTACGCCTTGATGTTGATTTACCTGCTCCCTATATCCCGGCAGACAATCCTTTTGTCGATAATTCGGCTGTACTTGATGAAATCTGGGCATATGGTGTGCGCAACCCATGGAAGTTTTCTTTTGATAGTGAAACCGGAGACTTATGGATGGCAGATGTGGGCCAGGGTTCTTGGGAAGAAATAAATAAAGAACCTTCAACTGCAGCCGGCTTGAACTATGGCTGGAGATGTTATGAAGGCAACGCACCTTTTAACACCAATGGTTGCCCTCCTCAAAGCGAACTCACCTTCCCTTTTGCTGAATACAGTCGCTCTGCCGGAAGGTGTTCCATTACCGGTGGATATGTTTATAGAGGACCAGACTTTCCCGGGATTGAAGGACTCTACTTCTTTGCCGATTTATGTAGCAATGACATTGGTACTGTTGACCAGGATGGAAATTTAACTTTGTGGGGGCCTCTGGGAGCTACAACCATTACAAGTTTTGGCGTTGATGTGAACCAAAAATTGTATGTGGTCGCTTTTGGCGGTGGTAGCATTTTTGAAGTCATTGATAATTCATTAATCGCTAATCCTGAATTTGATTTTTCTGATTCTATAAGTATCTACCCTAACCCAACAAATGACTTTTTAACGATTAGTTCAGACTCTGTAGATTTAAAAACTATTGAAATTATGGGTATCACAGGCAATGTGATAGAAACCTTTGAATCTCTAAACAATAAAACCATTCAAATAGATGTTACAGGATTGAACTCCGGTCTTTATCTAATTAAGGTACTTTCTGATAATTTGAAGCCTGTTTATAAAAAATTCATCATTAAATAGTGAACCACTCCCCAAATAAAGGAACTATTTATTTAATCCCCACTACTTTAGGAGATACCAATCCTCTAGAAGTATTGCCCCTTTCTGTTAAAAAAATTGTTGAACAGGTGAATTTTTACATCGTTGAAAACGAAAAGTCTGCCAGAGCGTTTATTAAAAGCATCAGTCCCGGAAAATCACAACCAAAGCTCCATATCTCATTATTAAATAAATTTACAGACCCTCTTGAAATACCCGATTTAATTGACCCCTGTTTAGAAGGGCATGATATGGGAATTTTGTCTGAAGCCGGTTGCCCGGGTATAGCAGACCCCGGTGCTGAAGTCATAAAATATGCTCATGAAAAAAACCTTAAAGTAGTCCCTTTGGTTGGACCCTCTTCAATTTTACTTGCAATGATGGCTAGTGGTTTTAATGGGCAATCATTTGCTTTTAACGGATATCTCCCAATCGATAAGGACCTAAGGAAAAAAGAACTAAAACGTTTGGAAAAACTTTCGCTTGAAGCAAATCAAACGCAACTATTCATAGAAACCCCCTATCGAAATGATGGGTTTTTAAATGATTTAACGAGCACTTTATCGCTGCAAACTAAGATTTGTGTAGCCTGTGACCTTACATTACCCACAGAATTCATAAAAACAAAAACAGTGGAAGAATGGAAAAAAACAAAGGTTGACCTTCATAAAAGACCAACCTTATTTTTATTTCATAAAGAATTTTGAGTTACCCCTTAAATACTACTTTTGCATTTTGATTGGGTACTATATGGGAAGTATCATATCCGGAGAATTTTCTTAGATAATATCTCACTGAAGTTCCAAAAGCATCTTCAAATACATCTGTGCCACCGCTTCTCAAAAACTTCTTGACATTTCCCGGACCAGCAAGATGTGCAGCAGCAAGAATTCCAGACTCAGTAATAAACACACCATTGACATATTTACCTGAGTAGCGCTGAATATCTCTTCGCAACACCCATTTATTTCGGGCTGCATAGGCTTTAAAAGCTGATTCTTGGAGAATAGGGTTGCTTAAAAATAGATCTGTATCATTAATACCAATCATACGGAGCGTTGCTCGTCCAAACTGGTACTTGCCCATATATCCAAAATCATTAATAATTGTATAATCTCCTCTGGACTCTTTAAATGCTAGTGCTTCTCTAAAGCCCATAAAAGTTTTTCCAAGTAAAGGGTATGCGATAAATTCATCGTCTTCTATGAAAATGCTTGATTCGTCAGGCACATCATAGTAAAGGTCAAGTCCATATGTAGAGTAATGTGAAAAGTCAATAGTACTCTTAGACAAAAATCCCCAGCTAATACTAAGTAAAGCTATTGGGAAAACGATTAATAGAATCTGTCTTTTTTTCATTATAATTTGCTTTTTTTGAAGTAATTTTCTTACCTCTCAAAATCGGGCGCAAATATACAACATTTTATAAAAAAATGGAAATCAAACTGTTAAAGAATACTAAAACCCAAAATAAGCCTTTTTGAGTCTCTTGTGAAGTCCTATTTTTAGTATGGCTAAGGAGTAAAGTACACAATAATTAAACAGTGCGATTTTTAAGAATAAATTAAGAAAAGTGGTGTGATTTTACCTTCATTTTTAAATCCAAAACGAAGATTAAACTAAAAATGAAATGAAAATATTAACGATTTATTCCCTGTTTATTAATCCAATTAATATACTGTTGTCTGTTTCTATTATGTTGAGCAAGTGATTTTGCAAAAAGATGATACCCTGGATTTGATACATCAGCCACAAAATAGAAATAATCGTGTTTTTCAGGGTTTAACACGGCTTCAATTGATGAAATGTCGGGCATTGCGATAGGACCCGGTGGAATTCCGGGATATTTATAGGTATTGTATGGAGAATCAATTTCTAAATCTTTAAATAAAACACGTTTAATAACCGTATCAAAATCTCCTGTTTGCTTTTTTATGGCAAAGATGACTGTTGGATCTGCCTGGAGCAACATGCCCACTCTCAATCTGTTTAAGTAAACACCGGCAACACGGGGTCTTTCATCAACGCGTGCTGTTTCCTTTTGAACAATCGCTGCAAGATTCATCACTTGATGAGGGCTTAGTCCAAGTTGAGAGGCCTTTTTTAATCTTTGTTCATTCCAAAATCGATTGTATTCAGTTAACATTCGGTCTCTAAAAGTTTCGGCAGAAGAATTCCAGTAAAACTCATAGGTGTTGGGTATAAATAGATTCAAGCCATTTTCGGTATTAAACCCATTTTGAACTAAAAATGTTTCGTCCGTTATTTTTTGAAGTAAGGAGATGCTATCTGCCTCTATTTGTTCTGCAATACGACCTGCTAAATTAGCCAGCGTCTCTTGATTATTAAATGATATTTGGATGGGTATATTTTTGCTTCGTAAACTATTTACAATGTCGTTGTTGTTCATACCCTTTTTTATCGCATACTTACCGGGTTTTACATTTGCTATATAGCCCTTTTTTTGAGCCACTTTGTCAAAGCTTTCAATATTTTTTAACAGAGGCACTAACTGTTGACGCACTTCTTGATAAGACCTGTCACTACTCACGAGCACAAAAGCTATTTCATTATCAAAACCGGTATTGGGCAAAAAAACTGTTTTGTAAACGTAATAAGAAAAAATACCTGCCGCAACGATGCCGGCAAGAACAATCGTTAGTAATATTCGCTTGATATACATTTAAAAAAGGGCTTGAATGTTTGTACGCCAAAGTTACTATAAATTAAAAAGAACTTTATTCTAATGTGTTCTAAAAAAGTGGTAAAATTTCTTTGATGAAAATATACTTAGTATCTTTGATTTTAAAGTTAAAAATATGGAAAGCATAAGCGTTTTTGATATGTTAAAAATTGGAGTGGGACCATCCAGCTCTCACACTTTGGGTCCATGGCGTGCAGCGCAGCGATGGATAGACGAATTAAAAACGGCTCAACATTTTGATCAAATAACAGAAGTCTTCATTGACTTATATGGTTCTCTTTCATTAACCGGAAAGGGACATGCAACAGACCTTGCTTCTATATTGGGACTAAGCGGTTATGACCCTGTGACCATACCTATTGAAACCATAGATTCTGAAATTGAGCTTGTTAAAAATAATAAACACATTGTACTTAACGGAGAGCGCATTCTTGAATTTGAAATAGACAAACATGTTATTTTTCATAAAAAATTTCTAGAATTTCATCCAAATGGCATCACATTTAGAGCAATTTTGAAAGATGGAAAAAAGATTTCCTCTACGTTCTACTCCATTGGAGGTGGCTTTGTAGTCAAAAAAGAACGAAAAAATGCCAAAAAGAAAAAAGAAGCATTTGGAAGATTTCCCCATCCCGTGAGAAAAGCGACTGAACTTATTGAACATTGTACTAAATACAACAAGAAAATATCTGAAATTGTTATGGACAATGAACGCTCTTTGCGTTCAGATGAAGAAATTGATGAAGGCTTGAAGGCTATTTGGAAAGTCATGTTGGAGTCTATGTATACCGGTTGTCATACAGAAGGAATTCTCCCGGGAGGTTTGAATGTAACTCGCCGATCTTTTAATTCTCATAAGTCATTAATCGGTGACGCCTACTACTCCACTCCAGAAGAATGGATAGAAGCCATAAGAAATACAGAGGTAAAATTTAGGCAAATTTTGAAATGGGTAAGTTGCTTTGCATTGGCTGTAAATGAAGTAAATGCCTCTTTGGGACGTGTTGTAACTGCCCCCACAAACGGAAGTGCCGGTGTGATTCCGGCGGTATTGATGTATTATATGGTTATTGAAAATCACGACGCCAATTTTGACGACGTAAAACAATTTTTATTGGTTGCCGGAGAAATTGGAAGCTTGTTTAAAAAAGGGGCAACCATCTCTGCCGCTATGGGCGGTTGCCAGGCAGAAATTGGCGTTTCATCTTCTATGGCTGCCGGTGCTTTAACAGAATTGATGGGCGGAACACCGGAGCAGGTATTGATGGCCAGCGAAATTGCAATGGAACATCATTTAGGGCTTACCTGTGACCCCATCGCCGGGCTCGTACAAATCCCCTGTATTGAACGTAATGCCATGGGAGCAATCAAAGCCATCAATGCCTGTGAAATGGCACTTGATGGAGATGCTTCTAAAGCAAAAGTACCTTTGGATAAAGTGATTGAGACGATGTGGGAAACTGCGCAAGATATGAGCACAAAATACAAGGAAACCAGTGAGGGTGGACTCGCCGTTAGGGTTAACTTGAGTGATTGCTAATTATAATCTGAAATCAAGTTTTTGATTTGTTCATTACTTGTTAGTTCAATTGCTTGTTTACCAAAATTATCTTTTGCATTTATGTCAATTTTAGTGTCCAGTAAAAATTGAATAACAGGAATATTTTCTTCTCCTGCAAGTACTGCTTTGTGGAGCAAGGTTTCATTCTTATCGTTTTTCACATTTAGGTTTACATTCTGGGTCTTTAAATATTGAAGCATTTTAAACCTGTTTTCTGTATATGTCATCACCAACTGGTGAATGGGTGTTTCGGTATTAACCTGAGTTATTGGACTCACCCCTTTATCTATCAAATACTTAAATCCTTCCAGAAAATCTGTTTTAATTGTAAGAATCAAGTGATTTGGATCAATTTCTGCTCCATTTTCAACAAGGGTCTTTAGAATTTCTATTTGTCTATAAAATACAGCTATTTCTATTCCACTTTCGGGTTTAGAATTGTTATCTAATAAAGCTTCAACAACTTGCAATTGCCCCTCTCTCACAGCTGATCTTAATATAACTTCATTTTTAATTTGTAGCTTTTCAATTATTTTTACAGCCAGATTTTCATTTTTTTGGAGAACTGCATCCATGGCATCTTGTTCAGTTTGCCCTTGAAGTGCGACAAAATCTTCAATCTCAATAGCTTCATTTTCATTTATACTTGATTGTACATCTATATATTGCTCATCATTAATTAAAGTGTTTACCTTAGGCTCCTCGGAAGTATTTTCCAAAATAAGATTGTTATCACCAGTTTGGTTAACAACCATTTTTTCATAACCCACAATAAGTTTTTGATTTACTTTAATGGAAGTTGAAGTTAAATTATTTAATTTTTTAAGTTCTGCTATTGAAAGTTGATGATCGTTAGCGATTTTCCCTAAATAATCCCCACTTTTAACTTGATAGATTTTTTCAATTTTGGTAGTATCAGGCTCAATAAACACCTCTTCATTAGAGGGTGTATTTTCTGAAGTTACTGAAGTATTGGATTTATTTTTTAAGAATATTTTTAATTTTTGATTTACAAAAATGGTATTTGTTTTTAAGTTGTTCCATTTTATTAATTCAGTTACTGTTGTATTGTATTGTCTTGCTATTTTACCTAAATAATCACCTTTTTTCACAACATAGGTTTCAATTGTATTTACCGGCTCAATAATTTGATTGTTTTCTCTGTAAACAAGTTGTTCATTTTTAATTTCAACAACTTCTTTTCCTGTTAAAGCACTCACCAAAGCTAGGTCATTTAATTTAATTGCAAACTCAAGATCATTGTTTGCCGGTTGAGCACCCTCTCTTATGAGAGCCTTTATAACATTGGGCGATCTGTAAGCAACGGCCTTAAAAATCATATTATTTTTTGGTATAGCGCCTCTTTCAAGGAAAGCGATTGCCACCTCTTCATTATAGTTAGTTGTGTCAAATAGTAAATCCAAGTCATTCGTATTGGGGCGTATCCCTAAATCAAATAATCGGTTAAAAAAAACAACCGGTTGGGATGTAAGAACGGCTGCTCTTATGAGTCCGTCAACATTAATATTGGTTTTTTTATAATGCTTATTCTCTAGAAATTCAATATCCCCAATAGAGGCAGCGGCTATAAGCTCTGATGGCATGACATAAGTATGTCGTGATTTTAAATTTTGTATTTCGTTTGAAACATTAACACTTTCAAGTGAATAAACAATTTCAAATTCATCACTATCAATCGTGCTTAGTTTAATCTTTTTTTCAACTTTTTTTCTAAGCGCTTCTTTGAAATGAATTTTATTTTCTTCTTCTCCTGAAATTACCAAGTCATTTCTCCCCACTCCCTTAATCAATTTTTTAGATTCATCCCAAACATTTGCAAATCCATTTTCAAAATTTTCATAGGGTACTATATATTCCAGCAATTTATTAACCTCAATTTTTTCATCGGTTATTAAAGTTTGCAATTCAATTTCACGTCTATCCAAAGCGTATGTAGAGGCAATAACGGTTTGAGAGTCTGCAAAACCTCCAAAAAATAAATCTCCTTTATATGATGATGTATTATCTGTTTCTTTTCCTGAATTGGTTTTTAAAATGGATACCAATCGCTGTTTAAACGGAATGGCATATTTTTTAAAAAAATCTGAAGAAACGGGTTCTTGCAATTCACTTTTTAGTTTTGATTCAATAAAATTGATATAAAGGTCCAATGCAATTCTTTTTCGATCTATCAATGTATCATTTGGGAAGTTTTCTTTGGTAAGTAACTTGCTAAGTCGCTGAAATTCTATAGCAATGGGTTTTGGATTTGATTCAATTGTTTTCTCCCATTGCTGAATAGTTGAGATGTTTTCCCGTCCTCCTTTAATAAATACTTGTTGACTTTTTACATTTAAAAAAGGGTCAGAAAAATCTTTACCCGCTTCCACTGCCTTTACAAGTTGGCTCACCTTTTCTTTGAATACTTTTTCATCATAAGGTGAAAAAAGAAATTCATCATTATCAATTGAAAAACGGTTTATATAATAACCTCCATAAGTAATTTGCAAGGGAAAATGTGTTCCAAAATGATGTACAAGCCCAGGAATACTATTATCTTCAAAAATTTTAGAAACTGTTTCAACAAATAAAGAATCTAGCTGAATAGCATCTGTAGTTAATGATTCGTTATACAATTCATTTTTCTGAATAGCATAAACCTGAATGGGTTTTGAACTGCTCTCTAATATTTGAGGGTTAAAAGCACTGCTGTTTCTGCTTAAGAATAAATTTGTTATAGTATCGGTCTTTAAAATTTGTTTTTCAAAATCAAAAGCTGAAGACACATAATATATTTCTTCGTTTTGCTTGTTAAGTCTATGAGTGTTTTTTGACCTGATTTTAAAAATGGGGCGAAATTGTTTAGTTACAATACTGGGTTCATCTAAATTTAACAAGTCAATTGTTCTTATATCATATCCCATAGTTAAATAGTCCAAATTCGCTTCATCTGTCACCTGGGATTGTCCAAATAAAAAAGCAGTTTGAAAAACAATGAGTGAAAACAAAAAACCCTTTGTAAATAAAAACATTACTTACGCATCATATTATAAAATTTAAAATATTAGTGGGGGCGTGTTTTTTGGGGATATGCCCAAATTTATAACATTTTTTAAGATTATCACAATTTTTCAATTTTAATAATTTTAAGATAACAAAGCTCTTGATTTGAACTAGTGAATCCTAACTTTAAAAACAAAACTGAAAACACGCTTCCTTTTGGAAATTAGATTACATATTTACTACCTTTACCATTCAAATTTTTCTATATGTCAGTAGCAAAAAAAGAATACAAACGCATTACCACAAAGACGCTGGTCGACATGAAGTCTCGTGGTGAGAAAATATCAATGCTCACCGCTTATGATTTTACGATGGCACAAATTGTTGACGGAGCAGGTATCGATGTGATCCTTGTGGGAGATTCTGCCTCAAATGTAATGGCGGGACATGAAACCACACTTCCCATAACCCTCGATCAAATGATTTACCACGCTGCTTCGGTTGTGAGGGCTATTAACAGAAGTCTCGTGGTTGTTGATTTGCCTTTTGGAAGCTACCAAAGCGACGCAAAAGAAGCATTGCGTTCTGCCATAAGAATTATGAAAGAAAGTGGCGGTCACGCCGTAAAAATGGAGGGCGGTAAAGAAATTAAAGAATCCATTAAACGTATTTTAAATGCCGGAATTCCCGTCATGGGGCATTTGGGGCTTACACCACAATCCATCTATAAATTTGGAACTTACACGGTGAGAGCCAAAGAGGATGCAGAAGCACAACAACTCAAAGAAGATGCATTGCTGCTTGAAAAATTGGGTTGTTTTGCGATTGTTCTGGAAAAAGTTCCTGCAAAACTGGCTGAAGAAGTAGCTAAAAGCGTTACAATACCCATTATCGGCATTGGTGCGGGTGGGGGTGTTGACGGTCAGGTTCTTGTCATTCACGATATGCTGGGAATGAATACAGAATTTAGTCCCCGGTTTTTAAGACGCTATCTTGATTTACACACCCAAATGACGGAGGCACTACAGCAGTATTCAAAAGACATAAAATCAGGTGATTTTCCTAACGAAAATGAGCAGTATTAAAATTTAGCTGTTTGAAAACAATTTCAAATAAAAACAATCTTCAAATCATATATGAGGACAACCACTTGATTGTTATCAACAAACGAGCAGGAGATATTGTTCAGGGTGATAAAACCGAGGACAAACCTTTAAGTGAAATTGTCAAAGAATACATTGCTGAAAAATACAACAAACCGGGAGCTGTTTATCTGGGCGTAGTTCACCGTTTAGACAGACCCACAACGGGAATTGTTGTTTTTGCAAAAACCTCTAAGGCCCTAGAACGGCTTAACAAAATGTTTAAGGAAAGGGAAGCTCAAAAAACCTACTGGGCTCTTGTCAAAAACGCCCCTCCAAAAGAGCAGGATACCCTTACTCATTTTCTAAAAAGAAATCCAAAACAAAACAAATCCTATGCATATGAAAAGGAAATCCCTGAAAGTAAAAAGGCTATTTTGGATTATCAAGTCATCCAAAAACTAGACAATTACTATTTGCTTGAAATACTGCTACACACCGGCAGACATCACCAGATTCGCAGCCAGCTTTCGTTTATTGGGTGTCCTATAAAAGGGGATTTAAAATATGGTTTTGACAGAAGCAATCCTGATGGAAGCATACATCTTCACGCTAGAAAATTGGGATTTATACATCCTGTAAAAAAGGAGAACCTTGTTTTAACTGCTTCTACTCCGGAAAATCGACTCTGGGAATCTGTTATTTAAACATCCACAAAATTATTTTTTATAGCATACAACACAAGGCCCACTCTGTTTTTTATATTGAGTTTTGAAAATAATTCTTGTCTATAGCCATCAATTGTTTTGGGACTGAGACACATAATGTCTGCAATTTCTTTATAGGTTTTTTCTGTACAGGCAAGTTTTAAAAAAGTGATTTCGTTTTCTTTTAAAAGTGATTTTTGATCCGGTTTACCCTTTCCTTGAACAATATCCAGTAAAATCTCGTTGATTTTTTCAGTATAATAAAATCCTTTTTCAAGCACTTCATTGAGTGCGTGCTTTAAATTTTCAGGGTCGATGTCTTTTAAAAGATAACCTTTAGCTCCAGACCTGATCATTTTTAAAATCTGCTCTTCATCATCCTCCATAGAAAGGACCAGCACTTTGATATTTGGATGTGCTTCAGAAAGCCAGGAAATAGTTTCAAGGCCATTCATTACAGGCATATTGACATCTAATAAAATGACATCGGGTTTGGGCTTGTTTAATTCAAAATGTTCTTGTAGCTCTGCGCCATTCCCGGCTTTGTATAGCACTTTAAACCCAACAAAAGTGTGTATGAGTTTTTCAAGCGAACTGGCAAAAAGCAAATGATCATCGACAATTACTATTTTATGTTCATTAACAACACTCATTTTGACAGCTTGTAGGTTAAAATTAATTGGGTTCCTTCTCCAATAACAGACGTGTGTGAAAAATCTGCATTAAGGAGTTCAGCTCTGTTTTTCATATTTTGAAGCCCTGAGCTTTCGGTTTTTAGCGAGGTGTCAAAACCTATACCATTATCACTTATGGAAAGATAAAGAAAATCTTCTGTATAGTTAAGAAACATTCCTATTTTTTTTGCCTTTGCATATTTTATTGTATTTGACAAAAACTCCTGAATGATTCTAAAAAGGATAATTTCATCAGTGTGTTTTATTTCTTTGGGTTTTCCTAAAACTTCAAATGAGGTTTTTGCATATTTCAGCCGTTCAATACGCTCCATTTCTATTTCTATGGATCTTATTAGCCCATTAATTTTAATGACCTCACTGTTTAGTGTTTTTGAAAGTGATCGCACTTCTTGTACTGTGGTTTGAACTAGAGATTTAGTTTCCTTTATATGCTCAGTGATGTTTTCACAATCCTTACCGGTCATCATATTTAATTGCAGATTTACTACAGATAATAATTGGCCAATATTATCGTGTAATTCCCATGCTACATTTTTGAGTGTTTGTTCTTGAATTTCGATTTTTGTGGTTGCAATTTCATTTTTATAACGAACCTCCATCATTAACTTTTCGTTCAAAATTTTATTCTTCCGCCTTTGAAAAGCAACAAAAAAAATCAATCCAAATACGGTTAAAAGAAAAATAACGCAAATGAAATAAACTATTAATAAGATTTCTTCTTCCTGAAGCATAATATAAAGCCCAATGTGAGTGTTGAATATAAAAATAAATTAATGATGAGATATATACTGGCTCTCAAATTTACATACATCTCATTAACTTTTATGTCATAGTATTTAAAGTACAAATCTATAGGAGTGGTACTGATTAAAAAAAATAGATACCCTAAAGCTACATAAAACGGAAAATGAGTTCTTAAATCTAATATATTATTACTTTTAAGTAAATTGAGAAAAAAAATAAATATGGTTATAAAAATTAGAAGTGATTGGGCTATAATTAAGATGGGTATGCCTGAAAGTTGTAACGTCTCTATATCAGATAATAAAATTAATGCAAATACTATATAGCATAAAGTTAATACTTGAATAATTATTCTCTCCTTTTGATTTTTTATGAAATTTAAAAAATAAAAAATAAACAAGATTGTTGATAAAAACCTAAAGATATTATATGCCCATCTGCCTTCTTGAAAAAAAGTATCTTCTAAAAACCCAAAGTATTCATATTCGGTGTGTTTTGCAAAACCCACCATGAAGCCATAACTCTCAAAAACTATTACGAGCCACAAGTAATAAACAATCAAAGTATGTGGCTTTTTTATTTTGTTTTTTAAAAACAAATACGTTCCTACTGAAGCTGCAATAATTTCAATGATACTAATAGGCAGTATGTATTTATAAAAGAACTCCAAGTTTTAATAATTTTTTGGAGGCCACCCCTGTGTGCCATCATTAAGTGCTTCTATTGAGTAGTTATTATCTGAGTTTTTATCATCACCAGTTGTAGGCGCTAAAAACAGAGTTGCTTTATTGGATTTAACATCGTTGTAAGCACCAAAATATATGCGAATGCCGGGGTTTGTAATTCCTTGTTTTTTTGATTCTGATTTTACATAGTTTAAAAACTCTTCAAGCTCTTCAACACTATAAAAAACTTCACGGGCATCTGTGTATCCTAAGGCTCTATCAATTTCAGGTTGACGGGTTGCTACCCAATTATTTTGTAAATCTCTTGCGGTTTGAACTGAAACGCACTTTGTAGGTTTTGACATATGGATTGATTTTATTAGTTATAACACAAATCTAATTAAATGAAACAATCAAATAACTTAAAATTTAAAAAAAGGGGAAAACACTGAGATAAAAAAAAGGAAAAACCCCTATTTATGAAAAGATATCATATAGTTCAAAAAACCTTAAATTTTATTGTTAATCCCGTAGGTTTCTGAGCTAAAAGGTTTATGGCATCTGGTGTTAATTGAAATATCCTGCCGTAGCCACCGGTAGCTTGTGCGTCTCGCATCAAAACAACCAAACTACCAGAAGGTGTTAACTGTACCGTTCCCGGTTGTACCGGTGCTGTGATGATTTCTTTGACCCCCATTGAAATACCTTTATCAAATAATGTTGCCATTCGATTGCTTTGTGGGTTTATTTTAAAATTTGTCTTAAAAAGCTCTTGTTTTAATTCTTCACCCAGCAATTCAAATTCGGGGCCTTTGGCAACTTTTATACTTTTGTTATTGTAAAAGTCAAAATCAAAAGTGGGTATGTTTAAATCGCTGCTTTTTGATTTCTCCCTTTTCATTTTTAAAAGACTCCCTCTTTCGATTTTTGGGATACTTAAACTAGGGTAATAACTGCAACTTCCCAAAACACTTACCACATCAAACCCGCCTGAAACTGCCATATAGCCTCGCATACTTTCTCCTAAAGAACCCACTTTTAATTGTTGCCCTTTTTGAAGTACTACTTTTTGATTTATAGGGAGGGGTTGATTGTCACATAGCGGTTTCAACCCCATTCCACATATAGCTACCTCAACGTTTTCCAAAACCTCAAGCAGCGGTCCAATAACTGTAAACTCAATGACCACAGCATTCCGTTGATTGTTAAAAAGAGAGTTAGCAAAACCGGCCAGATTTTGATCCATGGCCCCGCTGAGGGGTACTCCCATTTCTCTATATCCAAACCTTCCCATATCCTGATAGGTAGTTTGTAAACCCGGCTTTAAAACCTTAAACATCTCGCACCTCCATTCTCACTTTATAGGTTTTATTTGCTACCTCTTTGCTAATTTCATCAAAACGCTTTCGCGAAATTGCATAAAACCGCACCACATCACCAGACGACATCAAACAAGGAGTTGATTGAGTAACATCAAAAAATTGCAATGGGCTGCGTCCAATAATGTTCCAACCACCGGGAGAATCAACCGTGTAAATTCCCGTTTGAAACCCTGCAATACCCACAGAGCCTTTCGAAATCTTTTGTCTGGGTGTCGCTTTTCGCGGAAACGCAATTTTAGTGTCAAGCCCTCCTAAATAGGGAAACCCGGGTAAAAAGCCCAAGAAATATACAGAATACTCTGGTGTTGTATGTCGTGAGATAATCTCGTCAATAGCTATTTTGAGTTTTTCAGCCATTTCAGCTAAATCCAATCCAAATTCCAAATCATAACACACCGGTATTTGAATTATATTTTGCTTTTTTTGAATGGTCTCAGAAAATAGAATTCCTGATTTTAATACAGATATGAATTCTTCTTTTACGGATTTATCTTTAAAATAAATTGCCAGTGAACAATAGGTCGGGACTGTTTCAATAAGTATCGATTGATAATTAGAATCAATGAATTTCTTATACCCCATCACTTCCTTATGTGTGGAAAAGGAAATTTCATTGTTCCATTCCAGCAAAACAGCTTGCTCTCCAAAGGGTTTTATGACAGGAAATTCATTCAATTTCTATAGAATGTTTTTTTAAATGTTGATGTAAGTACTTCAAAATAGATACTGAATTTGGATGATCACCGTGTATGCAATAGGTTTCGGCGTGGATTGGTAATTGCTTTCCCGAAAGTGTGGTAACCCTTTTTGATGTGACCAATTCAATCAGTTGGTTCAGGCATTTTTCAGGTGATTCCAGCAGAGCACCGGGATGTGTTCTGGAAACCAAAAACCCTTCATCTGTATAACTTCGGTCTATAAAGGCTTCTGGCTTTGTGCTTACTTTATCTTTTGCTAAAACAAAGAAAACTGAATTTCCGGGAAGATAAACAGTGGTTTCTGGACATACATCAAGAAACGATTGAATAACGATGCCGGCGACGGTTCCATCAATTGCAGCAAGATTATATAAGGCACCGTGGAGTTTGATGTGATTAATTTTTTCACCCTCTTCATAGCAAATCCTTAAAAACGTTTGCATTTGGTTCACCAAACTCTCATACAAATCTTCCTCTTCTATTTTGATCACCTTTCTACCAAAGTTTTTGGTATCTGGAAAAGAAGGGTGTGCGCCCACTTTAACTCCAAACATTTTTGCCAATTGAATAGCCTTTCTAATGGAATTTTCATCACCATAATGACCTCCACAAGCAATACTACAAGATGAAATTAAGGGCATGATTGCTTCATCATAAGGAAAACCCTCACCCAAATCTGCATTGATGTCAATGTTGTATTTCATTTTAAAATAAGTTCCATTGAAATACCCTGTCTAAACTTCTAAAGCTTAAAACCAAAGTCGTCAAAACAATCAAAACTCCTAAAACATTTTGAAAAACCGAGTTTTTATAATTCCCCAATAGTTCTTTTTTATTCATCACCCAAAGTAAAAAACCTGCAACAACAGGCAATAAAATACCATTTGCAACTTGAGCAAAGGTGATAATTTCAATAGGTCTGAAACCTAGGGAAGAAATTAAAATTCCTAAAATAAGAATAAACATCCATACCATCCTGAATTTAAAAGAATTCATACCGCCTTTCCATCCAAAACATTCTTTGCTTACATAAGCTGCTGCAAGTGGAGCCGTTATCGCCGAACTGATTCCGGCAGCAAACAACCCTATGCTTAGAAAGTAAGTGGCAAACTCACCATAAAGTGGTTGCAAGCCTTGAGCTAAATCAGCAGCATTTGTAACTTCAGATCCCTGAATGGCTGCCCCACAAACGATGATTCCCATAGATACAATTCCACCAAGTATAATGGCAACAAAACTATCTGTTTTAGCAATTTTTAGTTCTTTGACAGTGCTCCACTTTTCTCTCACCAAGGCGGCGTGTAAAAATAAATTATAAGGCACCACAGTGGTACCCACTAAAGCAATAATGGTAAGGAATCCCTCATCGGGAACTTTAGGAAGAAATAAACTCTTGAAAAGTAAAAGAATATCGGGTTTTGTGAGGATGGCTGCTATCAAAAAAGAAACACTCATTAAAATAACCAAACTCACCAAAGCACGTTCTATGATTTTATATTTTCCAATAAAAAGCAATAAAAAAGCGATGACTCCTATTAGAATACTCAAATAATTGATTTCAAAATGAAGTAGTGAAAGAGTACTTTTCTCAAAAAAAGTCTCCAGTCCAAGCACTCCTCCACTAATGTTTCCGGCTTCGTAAGCACCGTTTCCAATTACAATGGCACTTAAGATTAAAACAATTCCAATTATTTTCAATGCCCGAATTTTAATTTGACTTTTGACTGTCTCAGCCAAGCCTTTTCCATGAACAAGCCCCAGACGAACCGTCATTTCCTGAAGCACCAAAGTAGCAATAATAGAGAGCCCCATTGCCCAAAGGAGCGTGAAACCAAATTTCACACCCGCTAAAGTACAGACAGTAACCGTTCCCGGCCCTATAAATGCAGCAGCTACAAGGGGTCCCGGGCCTATCTTATTGAGTAGCTTCATCCTGTAGTTGTAAAAGAGAATAAATGGCAAAACTTCCCAACCAATGTCCACCCTCATAACTGTCATCAACCAAATTGGGCAGAGAATAATTCATATGCCCGTGAGCTACATTTTTTAAGTGTTCATAGTCTTCATATCCATTAGCCAAAGCATATAGACTCCATGCTCTACTGAAGTTTAAACCATCCAGATGCACCAGTTTGCCATCCTCGCGATCACTCACTTGGCCCACTTCAAGCAAGTAGCTTTTATCTTTAAGTTGAGGCATAAACCTATCCAGCCAGGGCAGAAATTCGTCTTTGTCTAAAACACGACGCATGATATTGATTTCTTCAAAACATGGCGAAAGGAAATCAAAACCGCTGGGTTCCCAATTAATAGGACAATTTTCATCATCAAAATAGAATTCTTTTGCACGGGATTTTATCAGGTCACGAAGTGCGTTATCACCTGTAGTAACAGCATAATCATAAGCAAAGGTGAGACCAAAAGCTGTATTGGTATGCTCACCCACCCTGATGGGGTAAACCAATTTAGGCAAAAACTCTTTGTAGCGCTCCACAAACAAATCGGCCAGGGGTTCAACGTTTTGATAGAGTTCTTGTCCAAGGGGATCATCCCATGTATAAAGTTCTTCAGCGAGTTTTAAAAACCAGTTCCAGCCATAGGTGCGTTCAAAAGATGCGTTGACACTGCGTTCAAAAAAAGCGGTTTCAACAAGCATGTTTTCTTTTGTAAGGGTGGTTTTTAATATTTCTTTTACACGATTTGCATCCTCCATTTCTGGAAAAGTTTTGATGAGGGTAATCATCGACCAATAGCCATGCACGGCACTATGCCAATCAAAACAGCCATAAAACACAGGGAAATGTTCTTTGGGAGGTTTCAAATCGTTTTCAGACTCTAAAACAGTTCCGGGTTTATAAGGATATTGTTGATCAATACACTTTAAAGGTAGTTTTAGAAGACTTGTAGCTTCAGCCTCATTGAAGTTGGGAGCTGAGCTTGTCTTAATTTCTGAGGTAGCTTCAGAAGTAGTTTTTTCTTTTTTTTGTTCTTTTTCGGTGCAAGCCATAAAGCTTAATATCAGAAAAAGTAGCATCTGTTTTTTTAACATCGATTTCAATTTTTTAATTTAACTCATTTAAACTTTTTTGATTGAAGCGAAAATGAACTATTTTGTGGTCGTTTGAATGCTTTTTTGAGTTGCATAGCTGCAGCTATCGAATGAAAAAAGGACAAAAACAAGTGCAAAAGAGCCATTTTTTAGCCAATTAAAAAAAGTTTAAAGGAGTTATACGTATTTTAGCTAAAGCTAAGCAAAAGAATGCATATCTAAAAACAGAAAAGGTGTATCAAATTCCTGAACTTCTAAAAAGCCAACACGACTTTTTCCAAACCGGAAAAACAAAGGATGTTGATTTTAGAAAACAGCTGTTAAAAAAATTACTACAAACAATTAAAAGGAAAGAGAATTCTATTTGTGAGGCGCTTTATAAAGATTTCAAAAAGCCTAAATTTGAAAGTGTTGCGACAGAGACCGCGATCGTTGCCAAAGAACTTAGACTGGCAATAAAAAATATCAGACAGTGGTCAAAACCAAAACGTGTAGCATCTTCCTTGTTAAATTTTCCTTCCGGGGATTTCATTTACTCACAACCTTATGGAACGGTTTTAATCATTGCTCCTTGGAATTATCCATTCCAATTGGTTTTATCACCCCTAATAGGTGCCATTGCAGCTGGAAACACAGCGGTTATTAAGCCCAGCGAACATGCGCCTCATACTGCACAGATTCTTGAAGAAATAATAAACAGTGTTTTTCAAAAAAATCATGTGGCAATCGTTCAAGGAGGAGTGGAGGTTTCTCAAGAATTGCTTTACCACAAATGGGATTATGTGTTTTTTACTGGAAGTGTACCGGTAGGTCGCATTGTTGCTAGAGCTATTGCAGAACACCTCACACCGGCAACGCTGGAATTGGGAGGTAAAAACCCAACAATTGTTGATGAAACTGCAAAAGTGAAACTTGCTGCTAAACGCATTGTCTTTGGCAAATTCATCAATGCGGGTCAAACCTGTATCGCACCTGATTATGTGCTGGTGCACGAAAAAAATAAATCGACATTCATCACCGCTTTAAAAGCAGAAATTAGACGTTTTTATGGCAACAACCCAAAGTCCTCAAAAGACTTTGCACGTATTATTAACCAAAAGCAGTACAAGAGATTACTTTCATTAATAGATCATGAGAAAGTAGTGATTGGCGGCGAAATAGACCCTGAAGATAACTATATTTCACCCACAGTGATTCTCAATCCTTCACTGAACAGTAAAATTATGCAGGATGAAATTTTTGGTCCCCTTTTACCGGTTTTGGTGTATCAATCAGAAAAAGATATCGATTTGATTTTGAAAAAGTTTCCCAATCCATTATCGGTTTATATTTTTAGTACCCGAAGAAAATTTGCTGAAAAATTGATTCAAAAATATTCTTTTGGCGGCGGAACGATTAATGATACTTTAGTGCATTTTATAAATGACAAGCTCCCGTTTGGAGGGGTTGGTAACAGTGGTATAGGAGCTTATCACGGCAAACACACCTTTGATACTTTTTCACACAAAAAATCCATCACAAAACGTGCCAACTGGCTGGATATTCCATTGCGTTATGCGCCTTATAAAAATAAAATTAAATGGCTTAAAAGGTTTATTTAGCAGCCTTTCTTTTAATAAGAGAATACAAATCTTTTCTTCTGTCCTTGAGATTTCTCACACTCCCAAAGTTGTGTAGTTCTTTTAAAAGATCCATATCAACGTCGGCAATAAGAGTACTCTCGGTATTTGGAGTGGCTTCTGCTTTAATTCCGTTAACAGGAAAAGCAAAGTCTGATGGAGTAAATACTGCACTCTGCGCATACTGAATATCCATATTATTGACTTTGGGTAAATTACCCACATTGCCGGCGATGGCAACATAACACTCATTTTCAATAGCTCGAGCTTTAGCGCAATTACGTACACGCTCATACCCATTTTGGGTATCTGTCATAAAAGGTACAAATAATATATTCATCCCTTCATCTGCGAGCAATCTTGAGATTTCAGGAAATTCTACATCATAACAAATGAGCACACCTATTTTACCGCAATCTGTCTCAATGGCTTTAATTTTGTTTCCACCCTTGATACCCCATGCAGATTCTTCAGCGGGGGTGATATGAAGTTTTTCATAGCGTTCATAACTGCCATCCCTCCGGCATACATAGCCCACGTTGAAAAGATGATCATCTTTTTTTAAAGGCATACTTCCTGTGATGATATTGATATTGTATGAAATAGCCATTTCCCTAAATTTTTCAAGTAAAGGCTCTGTATATTCTGATAATTTTCTAATGGCTTCAGATTCTTTAAGGTTATTAAAGTCTGCCATTAACGGGGCATTGAAAAACTCGGGAAACAGTACAAAATCACTTTGATAATCTGAAATGGCATCTACAAAAAACTCTATTTGATTTACAACAGAATCAAAATCCCTAAACAGTCGCATTTGCCATTGTACAAGCCCTAGTCTTACAACTTTCTTTTGGGAATCTAAAATTTTGTTTGATTTCACATAATAGATATTATTCCATTCCATCAGGACTGCATAATCGAGGGACTCTTTATCACCATCAAGATACCCTTTTAATACTTTTCTTACGTGAAAATCATTGGCCAATTGAAAAAGCAAAACAGGGTCATCAACTTCTTTGCGTTTCACCTTGTCTATATATTGTTTTGGTGTAAGCTCTTTAGCATACTTGCTGTAGTTAGGAATTCTTCCACCAAAAACAATAGAACGTAAATTGAGTTGTTCACAGAGTTCTTTTCTGGCTTCATACAATCTTCTTCCCAGTCGCAATCCTCTGAATTCAGGGTGAATAAATACATCGATACCATACAAAACATCACCGTTTTCTGAGTGAGTGTTGAAAGTGAAATTACCCGTTATCTGAGTATAAGAATGGTCATCATCATATTTTGATGAATCGACTATAATACTCAAGGCACAGCCCACAATGCGGTCATCAATTTCAATACAGAGCTGTCCTTGCGGAAATTTTTTAAGCAGAGTTTTAATTTCCTTTTCCGTCCAGTAATCTTCAGGCATACCATTGTAAGACTCAATCATCGATTTTTTCAATTCGATGTAGTCTGAAACTAAAAGGTTTCTTAATTCTATTTTTGGTGACTGGTCTAAAATTTCCATGAGGTACTTTTAAATGATAACTAAATATAGTCTAAAATGTGACTATTAAAACTTTTTAATACCAATTTAACGCTTATCCAAACCAGCCGTCGCGATCGAGACTGCGGTATTGAATAGCTTCTGAAATATGATTCCCCACAATAGATTCACTACCTTCAAGGTCTGCGATAGTGCGGGCAACTTTTAATATTCTGTCATAAGCTCTTGCCGAAAGATTTAAGCGTTCCATAGCCACTTTTAATTGTGATAATGATGCCTCATCCAGTTTACAAAACTCCCTGATTTGTTTGACACCCATTTGTGCATTGTAGTGAATGGTATCAATATCCTGAAATCGCTTTGTTTGTACTTCTCTTGCAACAGCTACACGCTCTCTTATCACAACACTGCTTTCTCCTTTACGCTCCTCACTGAGTTTTTCAAAAGGAACAGGATTGACTTCAATATGTATGTCAATACGATCAAGTAAAGGTCCTGAGATTTTACTTAAGTAGCGTTGCATTTCAGCCGGTGAGGATGTAACTGGCGCATCCGGGTCATTGAAATACCCTCCGGGACTGGGGTTCATGCTTGCTACCAACATAAAACTACTTGGATAAGTGACTGTAAATTTTGCCCTT
>JANSXN010000108.1 GCA_024742935.1 Flavobacteriaceae bacterium | reverse complement strand
TCCCTTCCTTGCTTTTCCTATTTATTTTTAGTGTCGGATTTGGGCAAAACCTCCAATCCCCTTCAGCGTTTTTAGGATATGAAATTGGCACTCAATTTACCCGCCACGCAGATATTGTTAATTACTTTAATCACGTAGCCGAAAATAGCTCCATGGTGACTTACCATAATTATGGACAAACCAATGAACGACGCAAATTAACTTATGCAGTAGTATCTTCAGAAAACAATTTAAAAAATATTGAAACCATCCGCACAAACAACTTGAAACAAATTGGTTTGGCTGAAGGTAGTGCCAATCCAGAAATAGCCATAGTCTGGTTGAGCTATAATGTGCACGGTAATGAAGCTTCCAGTGCTGAAGCATCGATGCAAACCGTTTATGAATTAATCACTCAAAAACAAGCCTGGTTGGAAAACACTGTGGTTATTATAGACCCAAATCTAAATCCGGATGGGCGCGATCGCTATGTCAACTGGTACAATCAGGTAAAATCAACACCTTACAATGCGCTTCAGGTTGCAGCAGAGCATATGGAGCCCTGGCCGGGTGGACGACCCAATCACTACCTTTTTGACCTTAACCGTGATTGGGCGTGGGCAACACAAGTGGAAACTCAACAACGCTTGAAGGTTTACAACCAATGGATGCCACACATTCATGTTGATTTTCACGAGCAAGGAATCAATGAGCCTTATTATTTTGCCCCTGCAGCAGAGCCTTTTCACGAAGTCATCACAGACTGGCAGCGCGACTTTCAAACCCAAATTGGAAAAAACCACGCACGTTATTTTGACAAAGAAGGCTGGTTGTTTTTTACCAGAGAACGATTTGATTTGTTATACCCCAGCTATGGTGACACATATCCAACTTATGTGGGTGCTATTGGAATGACCTATGAGCAAGCAGGTCACGGCCGTGCAGGACTGGGTATCGATACCGATGAAGGATATGAACTCACCCTTGTTGACCGTGTTGAGCACCAAAAAACCACAGGTCTTTCCACCGTCGAAATTTCGTCACAAAACGCAAAAAAACTCAATACCGAATTCCAGAAATTCTTCAAACCCAATTTAAAGTACAAAAGTTATGCGTTGCAAGGAGAGTCTGACAAAGTAAATGCTTTGGCAAAATTACTTGACAAACACGAGATACAATATGGATTTGCTAACAATGGAAGTGTCAGCGGTTTTCATTATGGCACCAACAAAAATGGAAGTATGACCTTAAAAAATGCCCTGGTTGTAAGTACAAATCAACCCAAAGGCAGAATGGTGCAAGCGCTTTTTGAGCCCGAAACAAAATTGAGTACTCCCCTCACTTATGATATTACCGCCTGGAATTTACCCCACGCATATGGACTGGAGGCTGTGGCTAGCACATCGCTACTAACCGCGAATGAAGTACAAACAAAAACACCTATGCTTAATGGCATGAATCCCAATGCCGCCGGATATATCAGCAAATGGAACAGTATGCAGGATGCTGCTTTTCTAGCTGAATTACTTCAGGCAGGAATAAAAGTGCGCTTTAGCGAAAAGAAATTTGGCCTTGCCGGCGAAAGCTTTGAAAGAGGCAGTCTTGTCATCACTAAAAGTGATAACAGAAGTGTAGAAAACTATGACCAAAAAGTCACAGAAATTGCCAACAAACACAAGAGAAAGTTATTTACAGCATTGACCAGCTTCTCTGACACCGGAACCGATTTTGGTTCGCCTGATGTGAAAATTATACACCCGCCTAAAGTAGCACTTCTAAGAGGCAGATACACCTCATCATTAAGTTTTGGTGCTCTTTGGCACTTTTTTGAACAACAATTGCACTACCCTGTTACTACTGTAGATACAGACTATTTTAAAAATATTACTTTAGATCAATTTGATGTACTCGTCTTGCCTTCAGGGTATTATCAGGGATATTTAGATGAAAGTACTTTAGGCAACATCAAAGAATGGGTGCGCAAAGGCGGAACACTTATAGCGATTGACAATGCATTGAGTACTTTTGCAGGTAAGGATGGCTTTGGATTAAAAAGCAATGAGGCTGAAGAAACTGAAAAAGAAGAACCCAATCTCCTCATCCCTTATGACCAAAGAGAAAATGAAAGCGTAAAAAATTTCATAACCGGTAGTATTTTCAAAACAAAAGTAGACCCTTCACACCCCCTGGCTTTTGGATATCAGGACACTTATTTTACGTTAAAAGCCGGAAGGACTTCCTATAGTTTTCTTGAAAGCGGCTACAATGTCGCTTATATTGAAGGAGACGCAGAACGCGTGAGCGGTTTTGCCGGAGAAGAAGCCTTAAAAGGATTGAAAAATTCGCTGGTTTTTGGCGAACATAAAATGGGAAGAGGCAGTATCATTTATTTTGTAGATGATGTCATGTTCCGTTCCTTCTGGGAAAATGGAAAATTGTTTTTTGTAAACAGTCTGTTTTTTGTGAATAATAAGGTGGTGGTTTTTTAGTCCTAAGTCCTCACCGCTCCGTCTCTGAAGCTTTGGAGCGTAAGGGACCTAACCCCTCCCAAGGAGAGGGCTATTTTTATTATGGATGTACTTTTATTATTAGGATTGGCATTGGCTCCGGGAGCAGCAATTGGTTTGTTTATCTGGCTAAAAGATAAATATGATCGGGAGCCATTGAAACACATGTTCATCAGCTTTATGCTGGGTGTACTTTGTGCTATACCGGCTGTATTTATGTCAATAGTTCTCGGAAAGTTTATTCCTGTTGATTTTGGAAATATTATTTCAGTAGCGGTATATGCTTTGATAGTAGTTGCTTTCGCTGAAGAATTTGCAAAGTTTTTAATTTTACGCTTTTATGCTTTTCGCCAAAAGGAATTTAACGAACCCTTTGACGGCATAGTTTATGGAGCTATTATAAGTCTGGGATTTGCCGGGATTGAAAATATACTTTATGTCGCAGATGGTGGTGTGCAAGTGGGTATTTTAAGGATGTTTACAGCTGTCCCTGCTCACGCGAGTTTTGGTATCATTATGGGCTATTATTTTGGACTTGCCTGGCAATATAAAGAGAGAGCCAAAGAATTTAAACTAAAAGGACTGCTCGCTGCCATCGTATTACACGGGCTTTATAACTTCTTTTTGATGCAGCAAAGTTATCCTGCATTTTGGTTCTTATCTTTTGTGGGGCTGGCAATTAGTATTCGTTTGTGTTTTATTGCGATGAAAGACCATAGTGATCTTTCGCCGTTTAAGGATGCTTAGAATATAGTTTCTTTAAGGCTTAGCTCCTTTGCTAGAAAATTCAATACATAACCCATAAAAAGTTGCAGAGGCACAAAGTTATTAAGCTTTTAGAATCTATTTACTCAAACCTGATCGCCTTCACCGGAGAAATCTTAGTAATGATATAAGAAGGAATCAACAGCATCAACAAACACAATAAAAAAGTGCCCGCATTGAGTATTAAAATGTAGCCCAAATCCAGATAGACCGGTGCTTCTGTGACATAATATGTGTCTGGATTTAAAGGGAAAAGCTTAAAATACTTTTGTGCCAATAATAACCCTATTCCAATCAAATTTCCCCAGAATAAACCAACTCCAATCAAGTAAACCGCATTGTATATAAACACTTTTCTGATGCTCCAGTTGGAGCTTCCCAAGGACTTTAAAATTCCTATCATTTTAGTTCGCTCAAGAATTAACACCAGTAATGCTGTTATCATATTGATGCCCGCCACCAGAATCATAATCCCAATGATGAGTGCGATGTTGAAATCAAACAAATCCAGCCATTCAAAAATGGAAAAATATTTCTCTCGTATTGTTTGTGTATCGAGCGTGGAATCTACATTGTAATAGACTTTGTTTCCGGTTTCCTGAATTTTATTAAAATCGGTTACAAACAACTCAAAAGCACCTATTTGATCAGCTTCCCAGCGATTCAAGCGTTGAATATGTCTTATATCGGCTATCAAATAACTTTCATCAAATTCCTGAAAACCACTGTTATATATTCCAACAAGTGTAAAACCCAACGGTCTTAAAGGTCTGTCTTTACTGTCTTCATCAAAAAAATAGGTAATGACTCTATCCCCTATATTTAAATTCAGCCTTTTTGTTATAGTTTCCGAAAGCAAAATTTCATCATTGAGTGTTTCACCATATACCGGTAACTGACCTTCTCTAAGAAATTCCTCAAAATATTGCCAGTTGTAATCATCACCTACACCTTTGACCACAACGCCTTCAAAATCGGTTTCAGTTCGTATGATTCCACCTTTCAAAGCAGTGATTTGAATGTGTTTGATTTCAGGAATCTCTTTGAATTCAGGATAAAACGGCTGATTTATTGAGATGGGGTTTTGAGAATCGTTTGAAAAATTAGTGTCAAAGTGGGAAATGATAATATCGCCATTGAAGGCTGATACTTTTTCACGCACTTTCTCTTGTAAACCCACACCGGTAGCAATAGAAACAAGCATCATAATCATCCCCAGTGCAATTGCTGTAATTGCAATTTTTATAATTGGCGCCGATATACTACTTTTATAGTCCTTAGACCGTATGATTCGTTTTGCTATGAAAAACTCAAAATTCAATACCCTCTTTTTTATGATGCCCAAAAATACCACTTTATTTTTGATGCTCGTGGTCTTCATTTCTATTTCCTGTAAAGGTCAGGAAAAGAATTTCAACGTTGAAACCACATTTGAAGAAAGCGAAGTTACTACTTATCCGGTTATGGGTGCTAACCAAACCGCTGAGTACCTCTCGTTTTTGAGAGACAAGCGTGTGGGTATTGTTGCCAATCAAACCAGTGTGGTGTTTAAGCCCGAAAATTTTATTTTTATGGAGGACTATTGGGATGAATCTTCACGTTCTTACCAGCAACGTCAAACCCAGCGATGGGTTTTCAGTAAGCGCACCCATCTAGTAGATTCGCTTTTGTCACACAGTATTCAGGTTACTAAAGTTTTCGCCCCTGAGCATGGTTTCAGAGGTACTGCAGATGCCGGTGAAGTCATTAAAGACGGAAAAGATTCAAGAACCGGTTTACCTATTATTTCACTTTATGGAAACAATAAAAAACCCACCCCTGCACAAATGAAAGACCTCGATGTGATGATTTTTGATATTCAGGATGTAGGAGCCCGTTTTTACACATATATTTCTACACTTCACTATGTGATGGTAGCTTGCGCGGAAGCCGGTATTCCTTTGTTAATTCTAGACAGACCCAACCCAAATATTCACTACATCGACGGGCCCATTTTAGAACCTGAACACAAAAGTTTTGTGGGTTTGCACCCAATTCCCGT
>JANSXN010000113.1 GCA_024742935.1 Flavobacteriaceae bacterium | reverse complement strand
TTTGCTTCTTTAAGACCAAGACCTGTAAGTTCTTTTACAAGTTTAACTACTGCAAGTTTAGAAGCTCCTGCTGCTTTAAGAACTACGTCAAATTCAGTCTTTTCTTCAGCAGCTTCTGCTGCAGCACCTCCACCAGCAGCAACAGCTACAGCTGCAGCAGCAGGCTCGATACCATACTCATCTTTTAAAATAGTAGCTAACTCATTAACTTCTTTTACAGTTAAGTTAACTAATTGTTCTGCGAAATCTTTTAAATCTGCCATTTTCTATCGTTTTAATAATTTAATTTAATATTTAATAATTGAATATTCGTTGTTTGATATTATACTATCCTTCTCTTTCAGATAGTGTTTTAATAATTCCTGCAAGTTTTCCACCACCTGATTTAAGTGCTGAAACAACATTCTTAGCAGGAGATTGAAGTAACCCAATCACTTCACCTATCATCTCATCACGAGACTTGATACTTACTAAGTCATCTAATAGGTTATCACCAATGTAAACTGACTCCTCAATAAAAGCCCCTTTCAAAACTGGCTTTTCAGATTTTTTACGGAATTCTTTAATTACTTTGGCAGGTGCGTTACCTGTTTCAGAAAACATTAGAGAGGTATTTCCTTTTAAAATGGATTTTAAATCACCGAAATCTCTTTCTGAAGTTTCCATTGCTTTTGCAAGCAGTGTATTTTTAACAACCGTTAGTTTGATGCCGGCCTTGAAACAAGCACGTCTCAGGTTTGAGGTCGTGAGTGCGTCAAGTCCAGAAATATCTGTTAAATAGATATTTGAATTCTCTGCTAACTGGGTAGTTAAAACGTCTATAGCTTTTGCTTTTTCTTCTCTTGTCATAATTTAAAGTATTTGACTACTCAGTAAATCGTTTAGCATCGATCTGAACTCCGGGACTCATTGTACTAGACAAGTGGATACTTTTGATGTACACACCTTTTGTCACAGAGGGCTTTAACTTTACCAATGTTGTTAATAATTCTTTTGCGTTTCCTGTTAGCTTTTCTGCATCAAAAGATGCTTTTCCAATGCTAGCGTGTACAATTCCGTACTTATCAACTTTAAAGTCAATTTTACCGGATTTGATATCGGAAACAGCTTTAGCGATATCCATAGTTACGGTACCTGTTTTTGGGTTTGGCATAAGACCTCTTGGCCCTAAAACACGTCCTAAAGGACCTAATTTACCCATCACACTAGGCATTGTTACTATGACATCAACATCTGTCCAACCTCCTTTAATTTTATCGAGGTACTCATCCAAGCCCACAAAATCAGCACCGGCTTCTTTTGCTTCAGCTTCTTTATCTGGAGTTACCAGTGCTAATACTTTAACGTCTTTACCTGTTCCGTGGGGAAGTGTAACTACACCTCTTACCATTTGATTTGCTTTTCGTGGGTCAACATTTAAACGCACAGCTAAATCTACAGAGGCATCAAAGTTTACAGTGGTAATCTCTTTTACTAAAGCAGATGCTTCAGCTAGTGAGTAGGCTTTATTAGCCTCAACTTTTGCTTGAGCTTCTTTTTGCTTTTTTGTTATTTTTGCCATTATTTTTTGTAATTATCAGGTTAAAAAGGTGCATTTCCTCTCACTTTAACACCCATTGATCTTGCCGTTCCGGCAACCATTTTCATGGCAGACTCAATTGTGAAAGCGTTAAGGTCTTGCATTTTGTCTTCTGCAATTGTTTTAATTTGATCCCAAGATATGGTTGCTACTTTTCTGATATGTGGCTCACCAGATCCTTTTTTGATCTTAGCGGCTTCCATAACCTGAACAGCAGCAGGTGGAGTTTTTACAACAAAATCAAAAGATTTATCTTTGTAAACAGTAATTGCCACCGGCAATACTTTTCCTTGCTTATCTTGTGTTCTAGCATTAAATTGTTTGCAGAACTCCATAATGTTCACCCCGGCAGCACCCAATGCTGGACCAACCGGTGGAGAAGGGTTTGCGGCGCCTCCTCTAACTTGAAGTTTTACAACTTTACTGATTTCTTTTGCCATTTCTTAATTTTTAATTTTGGTAATCACTTCAGTGGAAGCAAAAGATCATACCTGATATATATAGCGTAACAGTTTTTTAAACTTTTTCTACTTGCATATAGCTTAACTCAAGGGGTGTTTTTCTTCCGAAAATCTTAACCATTACCTCGAGTTTTCTCTTTTCTTCATTAACTTTTTCTACGGTTCCATTAAAACCATTAAATGGACCATCAATTACTTTGACAGTTTCTCCTATGGTGAATGGTATATTTACATTCTCATCATTAATTGACAATTCATCAACTTTACCTAACATTCTATTCACTTCAGATTGTCTAAGCGGCACAGGGTCTCCTCCTTTTGTTTCTCCTAGAAAACCAATCACACCGTTAACTGACTTGATGATGTGAGCAATTTCTCCGGCGAGATTTGCCTGAACCATAATATATCCGGGAAAGTAAACTCTTTCTTTGTTTACTTTTTTCCCGTTTCTAATTTGTATAACCTTTTCTGTCGGCACCAATATCTGGTCAATAGAATCCTGAAGGTTTAATCGTGTTACTTCACTTTCAATATAGGATTTTATTTTATTCTCTTGCCCGCTAACTGCGCGAACAACATACCATTTTTTAGTGCTTTTTGTCTCCGTCATGTTTCTGTATTTAGGATTTAATCCAAATAAAATACTGAGCTATAATGTCGCTAAAAACTGTATCTACTCCCCAAATCGCAAGCGAAAGGATGATTGAAAACACCGCAACTAAAACTGTTAATCTCTGCGCTTCAGACCAAGAAGTCCAGGTTACATGATTTTTTAATTCGTTGAACGATTCTTGAATATAATTTAGCATTCTTTCTCGTTATTTGTTTAATTATTATTGCACGGGTTGAGAGACTCGAACTCCCGACACCTGGTTTTGGAGACCAGTGCTCTACCAACTGAGCTAAACCCGTTTTTAAAAGTTTCGCTCTTCCTAAAACTCTTTTGGGATTAGCTAAACCCGTTGATAAATACTTAAAGGCACCCGCCTATGGCGGATACCTTTAAGACTATCATTTTAAACTATAATTAGTCTAATATCTCAGTTACCTGACCGGCACCAACTGTTCTACCACCTTCACGAATTGCAAAACGTAATCCTACGTTCATTGCAATTGGCTGAATTAGTTCAACAGTGATTGTTAAGTTGTCACCAGGCATAACCATCTCTACTCCATCAGGAAGAGAAATATTACCTGTAACGTCAGTTGTACGTACATAAAACTGTGGACGGTAGTTGTTGTGGAAAGGAGTGTGACGACCACCTTCTTCTTTCTTCAATACATAAACCTCAGCTTTGAATTTTTTATGTGGAGTTACTGAACCTGGCTTAACAATTACCATTCCTCTTGAGATTTGAGTTTTCTCAACACCTCTTAAAAGAATACCAACGTTATCACCTGCTTCACCTCTGTCTAATATTTTACGAAACATTTCAACACCCGTAATAGTAGAAGTTAATTTTTGAGCTCCCATACCAATGATTTCAACTGGGTCTCCTGTATTTGCAACACCGGTTTCAATTCTTCCGGTTGCAACAGTACCACGACCAGTGATAGAGAAAACATCTTCAATAGGCATCAAGAAAGGCTTATCAACATCACGTGTTGGCATTTCAATCCAATTATCAACAGCCTCCATTAATTCAAGAACAGTTTGTGACCATTTTGCATCACCTTCTAGAGCTCCAAGTGCAGAACCGGCAATTACAGGACCATTATCTCCATCATATTCATAGAAAGACAATAAATCTCTAATTTCCATTTCTACCAATTCAAGTAGTTCTTCATCATCAACAAGGTCAACCTTATTCATGAATACTACAATTCTTGGAATTCCTACCTGACGTCCAAGAAGGATGTGCTCACGAGTTTGAGGCATTGGACCATCTGTTGCAGCAACCACAAGAATTGCACCGTCCATTTGCGCAGCACCAGTTACCATGTTTTTCACATAATCGGCGTGACCTGGACAGTCAACGTGTGCATAGTGGCGATTTGCTGTAGAGTATTCTACGTGAGAAGTATTAATTGTGATACCTCTTTCTTTTTCTTCAGGTGCATTATCTATCTGGTCGAAAGATCTTGCTTCAGAAAATCCAGCGTCTGCTAAAACTTTTGTGATAGCTGCTGTTAAAGTTGTTTTACCGTGATCTACGTGTCCAATTGTACCTATATTTAAATGCGGTTTGGAACGATCGAATTTTTCCTTTGCCATGTTTAATAATTTTTAATCTTAGTTATATATTAGTGTTCAATGTATTTACAACTTTGAGCCAACGACGGGAATTGAACCCGTGACCTCTTCCTTACCAAGGAAACGCTCTACCCCTGAGCTACGTCGGCAGGAATGGGTTCCAAGTTTCAGGTTTCAGGCTTCAGGTTTATATCAAAACAAAAATTAACCTGAAATCTTAAACTTTTTTTGAGCGGGAGACCGGG
>JANSXN010000090.1 GCA_024742935.1 Flavobacteriaceae bacterium | reverse complement strand
TCAATGAAAAAAACACTATTTCTTTTAACCGCTTTATTTTCCTTTACATTTTTATTTTCTCAATCAGGAACAATAACCATTTCAGGTAAGGTCATTGATAAATCTTCCGGTTCTCCATTGGAGTTTGCGACTGTTTCACTATCAGATTCTGAAACTGCTCAATTAGTGAATGGGGGTATCACAGATCTCGAAGGAAATTATGAACTTAGAGTACCTACAGGAACTTATGATATTAAGTTTGAGTTTATCTCTTTTAAATCGGTAACACTCAATAATAGAACACTATCAAATAACACTCAGCTGCCCCCCGTTTCTCTTGAGACAGATGCAGCAAATCTAGACGAAGTGGTCATAAGAGCAGAAACCACAGAGGTGCAGGTGAGACTTGATAAAAAGATTTATAATATAGGTAAAGATTTAACTACTCGTGGAGCAACTGTGGGTGACGCTTTGAGCAATGTTCCTTCAGTTTCAGTTGATATTGAGGGCGCAATTAGCTTAAGAGGAAATGAAAATGTAAGAATTTTAATCAATGGAAAACCCTCTGCTATTGCAGGTTTTGGTGATACAGATGCATTGACTCAATTACCGGCAGATGCCATTGAACGCGTGGAGGTTATCACAAGTCCATCTGCACGTTATGATGCCGAAGGAACAGCCGGTATTTTAAATATCATCCTGAGAAAAGAGAAAACACTGGGTTTCAATGGCTCAGTTACACTAAATGGCGGAATCCCAGCAAATAACGGAATCAACACAAATATCAATTTAAGAACTAACAAGTTTAACATTTTCAATACCTCAGGATACAGTTATAGAAAATTTCCCGGAAATGCCAATTTTGATAACACCTTTGAAAACGGAGACTTTACCAGAACTAAAGAAGACAGAGAGTTTGATCGAAAACGAACCGGCTTTAATACCAATCTGGGTGTGGAGTATTTCTTAACTGAACAATCATCAATAACAGCAACCGGTTTCTTAAGAATTAGCGATGGCGATGATGAAACCCTTACAGATACAAGAAAATTTATAGAAAGCGGACTCGCTGAGCAATCTCTAAGAGAGGAACGTGAAACTGAAGAAGATACGCGCTACCAGTTTTCTTTAAACTACATCAATAAATTTAATAATGAGGGACACCAATTAACGGCCGATCTTCAATATGAAAACAGTTCTGAAACTGAAAATTCATTTATAACTGAACGAAATACATTTCCTAATAACTTAGCATTCCCCTCTGAGGATATAATCACCAAAGAAGACCAGAATGAATATTTAATTCAGGTTGATTATGTTTTACCTATTGGTGATAATGCCCAGTTTGAAGCCGGGTATCGTGGTGATTTTGAAAATGAAGTTACTGATTATTCTCTTTTTGAAGAAAATATGGAAACCGGTAATTTTGAACTAAATGAACTTCTCACAAATATTTTTGACTATTCAGAAAATGTAAATGCTCTATATACACAGTATGGAAATAAATTTGGCAAATTCTCTTTCCTACTGGGTTTGCGAATGGAAAATACCCAACTGAAAGGAAAACTTTCATCTGAACTCACTGAAGAACAATTGTCCGAGGTATTTGGTGTAAACATTGATACAGATTTTGATAAAAACTATTTAGGCCTCTTTCCCACTGTAAATTTAATTTATGAGCTAGCTGAAAATGAAAGTGTTACACTGGGGTACAACAGAAGAATTAACCGCCCCAGAGGTTGGTTTATCAATCCATTTCCTTCACGCTCAAGTGTTACAAACGTTTTTCAAGGAAATCCCGATTTGGACCCGGCCTATGCCAGTGCATTTGATTTAGGGTATTTAAAACGTTTTGGAAAATTCACCTTAACCTCTTCCATTTATTACCAATATGAAACAGATGCTTTTGAACGCGTTCAAATTAGAACCGGGCAAACCATCAACGGAATTGAAGTCGTAAGAACAATACCAATTAACCTTTCAACAAATCAACGTGTTGGAGCTGAAGCAGGATTTCTTTACAATCCAACCAGATGGTTAAGAATGAATGGTAGTTTTAATTTCTTCCGTTTTGAAACTGATGGAACATTTGAAGGAGTTGACTATGGTGCTACAAATACCAGTTGGTTTACCAGATTTAGCTCTAAAGTGAGTTTACCTGCAAAAATTGACTTCCAAACCAATATGTTTTACAGTGGTCCATCAGAAAATTCACAAACCAAATCTGAAGGAATCTTTTCAATCAACCTGGCTTTAAGCAAAGAACTCTTTAATGACAATGCTTCATTATCTTTAAATGTGAGTGATTTATTAAACTCCAGAAAGCGAAAATCATTCACTCAAGGTGAGGGGTTTACTTCAGACAACGAATTTCAGTGGAGAGAGCGACAAATTACAGCTTCATTCACTTATCGTTTTAACCAGCAAAAAAACGAAAGAGAGCGCAGACAACGCAATGGTGGCGATGATGATTTTGAAGGTGGTGACTTCTAGAAAGTACTATGAAAACATAAAAAAAAGGGAACTCAATTGAGTTCCCTTTTTTTATATGATTTATTTATTATGAGTTGTCTTTATTCTTTGCAGCACGTTTTTCTTTAAGCATTTCCATAATGGCACCTCCAATCCAATAAGGCACAAAGAGCATTAAAAAAATCATTAACCAAAATCCAATGGTTACTATGGTCATAAAGGCTAAAAAACCGAGGTATTGATCAAATTCAAACATAGTTTCTGAGTTAAAATATAACTGCTACAAATATACAAGTAAAAAATGAAATAGAACAAGCAAAAAATCCGGAAATAGTCAAAAAGTTTTACACTTGAAATCAACAATAAACCGGAATGCTAAAACTTTGATTCCTTGCGTAATTGAGCCATTTTGATGGCTGCAACTGCCGCTTCAGTGCCTTTATTGCCGTGTTTGCCACCACTTCTGTCAATAGATTGTTGCAAAGTATTGTCTGTTAAAACACAAAAAATCACCGGAATAGTACCCTGAAGATTCAGGTCTTTAATTCCTTGAGTAACACCCTCACACACAAAGTCAAAATGCTTTGTTTCACCTTGTATTACAACACCAATGGCTATAATGGCATCCAGCATATCATAACACTGCGTCATTCTTTTACAACCATAAACAAGCTCAAAACTTCCCGGCACATTCCAACGCACTATATTGTCATTAATAGCGCCGTGTTCTTTCAAGGTATCAAATGTGCCTTGAAATAAGTTTTCTGTAATTTCAGGATTCCACTCAGAAACAACAATCCCAAACCGAAAGTCTTTCGCGTTTGGGATTGTTTGCTTATTGTAATCTGATAAATTTTTATGCGCTGTTGCCATTCTTTAAAAATTGAAATGACAAAATCAAAGGTACTTTAATTTTGACTCATAGCCTGTGCTTGACCAAGGTAAACATCCACTTGATTGGCTTCAGGTGATTCAGGAAAATCTGTTTTGATTTTGTTCAAATGTGTTAAAGCTTCTTTAGCATTTTTAAGGTCTAAAGCTACCAAGGCTGCTTTTAATAAATACTTTGGTGAAGTAAATTCATTTTCGTTTAAGCTTGCAGCTTCTTTATAGTATTTTAAGGCATCTTCATTTTGTCCCAATTGAACAAATGCATCTCCAATATTTCCTTTGGCAATGGGCCCCAGCATTTCATCTTTGGGCTTAAACTTGTCCAATTGGTCAATTGCTTCTCTGTAGTTTTTAGTATTCATATAAGCAATACCCGCATAATATCTGGAAATATTAGCTGCATCTGTACCACTGTAGTTATCAATTATATCAAGAAAACCATATTTTCCTTGTCCGCCGTTTAAAGCAAGGTTAAACAAAGAGTCTTTCTGTGGTGCATTCAAGGCTTGCTCCCAGTAAACCTGCGCTTGATACATCTCATTTGAAGCTTCCAGTTCTTTTGGTTTCACGATGTATTGATTGTAAGCAAGATATCCTAAAACAACAACAGAAACAGCCCCAATGAGTATAAAAATATACTTTTGGTTTTTAGAAACCCATTCTTCCGTTTTTGACGCTCTTTCATCAAGGGTGTTAAATACCTCTGCAGTTGTGCTTTCCTGCTCAATAGCTGCTTTCTTCTCTTCTTTGGTTTTTGGCTTATGCCCTCTCTTTTTATATGTTGCCATAATAATTCTTTAGTGAAGGGCAAAAATAAAATTTTTATTATAATTTAAAAGCTAAAATATTTGTTATTTTTCAATAATTTGCAGATTCATTTTAAGGGCCTAAAACCCAAAATGTAAGAATTCAAGAATCACGTTTTCAGTTACTTATGCATTTAATCACGCTTTCACTACTCAATTATAAAAATTTTGAAGCCATAAATTTTGATTTGGATCACAAAATAAACTGTTTTGTGGGCTACAATGGCGTTGGAAAAACCAATGTACTTGATGCTATTTATCATCTTTCCTTCGGAAAAAGTTATTTCAACCCAATTACCACTCAAAACATCAACCACAATGCTGATTTTTTTGTGGTTGACGGAACTTATTTAAAAGAATCTAAAACCGAACGTGTAATCGTAAGCGCCAAACGCGGACAAAAAAAAATCATCAAACGCAATGGTAAGGAATATGAAAAATTTGCAGACCATGTGGGTTTTCTGCCGCTGGTAATCATTTCGCCGGCAGACCGCGATTTGATTACAGAAGGCAGCGATACCCGCAGAAAATTCATTGACGGCGTGATTTCGCAAGGCGATTCAAAATACCTTACTACCTTGATTGCCTACAACAAAGTGCTTGCACAACGCAATGCCTTGTTGAAGTATTTTGCCGCAAACAACACCCGAAACATTGACACAATAGAAATTTATAACGCTCAGTTAAACGAGTTGGGAACCACAATTTATCATAAAAGAAAAGCTTTTATTGATACATTTATTCCCATTTTTAACCAAAGACATCAATCCATCACCCAAGATAAAGAATCGGTTAATCTTGTTTACAGCAGTCAGCTTGAAACAGAAAATTTGCTAACACTTTTAGAGCAAAACTACACAAAAGACCGAGCATTGCAATACACCTCTGTGGGCATCCATAAAGACGATTTGAGTTTTGAAATTGACGGGCACCCCATCAAAAAATTTGGTTCGCAGGGACAGCAAAAATCATATCTCATTGCTTTAAAACTAGCTCAGTTTGACTTTTTAAAAGCACAAAGCAATGTGAACCCCATCCTGCTGCTGGATGATATTTTTGACAAGTTAGATGAAAGCCGGGTGGAGCAAATCATCACACTGGTGGAGCGGGAAAACTTTGGACAGTTATTCATTAGTGACACCCACCCGGAACGCACAGAAGCCATAGTAAAAAAAGTGCATCAGACTTATAAAATGTTTCGGTTGTAAGTGCTAGTGCGTTTCAGATTGCTTATCTTTGATTTGAAAATTTCTGATTATGCTTACGCAAAATAAAATACTTATTTCTTTTGTTTTCAGCTGTTTATTATTGTTCACTTTTTCGTGTAAACAAGAAAATACAGCACAACAAATTGAATACCTAAACGGTTATTGGGAAATTGAAAAAGTCACTTTGCCTGATGGCGAAACCAAATCCTATTCCATAAATATGCTCGTTGATTTTATCGAATTAAAAGATGGGAAAGGTTTTAGAAAAAAAGTAGCTCCACAACTCGACGGCAGTTTTCAAATCACAGAAGACGCTGAAGCTATTGAAGTGAAGGTAGAAGACAATCAAGTGGTTTTGTACTATTCTACTCCCTTTCACAACTGGAAAGAAACCGTTGTAAAAGCCGATGAAAACCAACTGATTCTCAAAAATGAAGAGGAGCTGGTTTACAGCTACAAACGATTTGAGTCATTAAATTTAGACTAAATGAAAAAACGGAACGCAGAAGAACTTTCAATTGGGGATGTACTTAAAGAATTTGTCCAATCAAACAAGCTGGATAAAGGACTCAAGCAAGTTCAGGTGGTGGATGCCTGGAATGGGTTAATGGGTCCTGCTATTGAAAAATATACCACAAACGTAAAGCTCGACCGTGAAAAATTGTATGTGCAACTCAGCTCGAGTGTGCTAAGGGAGGAGTTATCTTATGGCAAACAAAAAATCATCAAACTGATGAATGAGGAGTTGGGTGAACAGATTATCAAAGAGCTTATACTGAGATAAAAAAAAGCCGCCTTTTTCAAAGCGGCTTTATAGTATGTAAGATTGTGTTTTACTAAAACATTTCTCTTCCTGAAAAGTGAAAAGCACCTTCAATGGCTGCGTTTTCATCACTGTCACTTCCGTGCACTGCGTTTTCACCAATAGAAGCTGCATATAATTTTCTGATAGTTCCTTCAGCGGCATCTGCCGGGTTTGTAGCACCAATCAAGGTTCTGAAATCCTCAACGGCATTGTCTTTTTCAAGAATAGCGGCAACAATGGGTCCTCTTGTCATATATTCCACTAACTCCCCATAAAACGGGCGCTCGCTATGCACAGCATAAAACGCTTTTGCATCTGCCGTGGTCATGTGCGTCAATTTCATTGCCACAATGCGGAAACCTGCCTTATTAATCATTTGTAAAATTGCGCCAATGTGTCCTTTTTCAACACTATCTGGCTTAAGCATAGTAAATGTTCTGTTTGTTGCCATTGTTTTCTTTTTAAATTTTTGCGCAAAAATAGGCATTTATAGTTGAATCTTACAAGGAAAATAGGGCGTGTTTTTGGAAATATTTTACTGAACTCCCTTTAATTTTGATGATTGGTGATTTTTATGCCTTTGCATAGTTTTATTAAAAATTGAACGTTCATCTGCAGGTATCTGCGCAATCTGCCGGAGAAAATTACTCAGGTGTTTGCCCGCAGATTGCGCAGATTTTCGCAGAAAGCTCTTTAAAATTATTGAGTAATAGGAAGTACAAACCAGTATTCATACCCTACTTTATTTAAAAAAATATCCCACAGTTTAAACAGTCGCTGATTTTATGTTTTTTTTTATATCTTTCTCAATAATTAACATAAAACCAACACATTATGAAAAATCAATCAAATGTATTTGTGATTTTTTCACTTCTCATTTTTATGGCTTCCTGCAACAACACTCCCTGCCCAGAGCCGGAAGCACATGCTAAAGAAATCATAGACAAGGAACAGCTCAAGGCAGAAATTGAAGAACTATTTGTTAAAACACAGAGTCTTATGAGTGAAAAAGACGTTGAAGGTCTGGTTCAAAGGTTTACTGCAGACGGAAAACTCAAGCTTCCTCAGTCACCACTCATTCAAGGTCATGACGCTTTGCGTGAAAACTATAAAACCACTACCCAACTGGAAGATTTTAAAATCGACATCAAAACGCTGGATGTAGAAATCAGTGAAGCCGGTGATATGGCATCGGTGGTGGGTGAGTTTACAGTTTCATTCAACACACCACAAGGAACGGTACAGGACAATGGGGTAACTTTACTTACATTGAAAAGAATAGACAACAGTTGGAAAATTGCCGCTGAAGTACTAAGCTCATTCCCACAGGAAATGTAGCATACTACCAGCCACCGCCGCCACCACCGCCACCGCCACCGCCGGAGGAACCTCCTCCTCCACTACCCGATGAACTCCCGGGAGGTGTGGATGCAGAAGATATGGCAGAGGAAAAGCTTCTTCCCATATCACTGCTAAATTTTGCCGGTGAAAATGCCATACCGGCTGCGGCTCCTGTGTACCAGGATGGGTTGTAGCTTTTGGTTTCTTGAAGTGATTTAGCCAACGAATTTTCAAATTTGTTACCCCATTGGTTTTCAACTCCCAGTGCAATGGCATAAGGCAACATTGCTTCAAATCGCTCAACGGTCATCTCAGGTTCGTGCAGGCTATCCAATTGTTTTTGTTCGGCGACAGAAAGGTACATTTTAAAGCCTTCAATATCATCCATTATCTTTCTTCCTAAAACGGTGGGCGCTTTGATTAAATATGTGAAAATGGCTACCAAAATAACCAAAAGTATCATCAACAAAATGGGAATTGCCGGTGAGGGTGACAAAATAAATGCAAGCACTACCAGTATAACTGATGCTAAAATTCCTTTGCCTAAGTGATTGTAATTAAAACTAAAATAGGTGGGCTTTAATTTTTTCTTGATGCTTTTATAGGTATTTGTGCGTCCTTTTGAAAATTTACTGTGGTTTTTATTATCCAAATCAATTATTTTATGACTTGCAAACAAAGCCTTAGACAGTGCAATTTCTTCATCAGAGAGCATGGAATACTCCTCTGTTATTCTTTTGAGGGAATATTTTTTCTTATCGTAAGTTATTTTGATGTGTCCTTTAACCGCCATATTTACAATCGCTGAAGAAACCGCTATTTGTGTTAGTCTAAGTCTCTGTAATACAGCACAATCAGCCGGGCTAAAACCTTCCGGCGGGTCAAACTGGGGAAATATGGTTCCTTTTGGCGGATCAACACCCACCTTTTTCCAGGCGCGGTAATAAATAAATGTAACGAGTGCCAAAGCCAGCAGAGAAAATAAAACATGAAAGTTGCTTTTGAAAAAGTACATCCATTTTTCTGCAGTGGTGGGTTCTTTTACGATGCCTTTGGGCCAGGCAACAGCAAAGGTAAGTTGCTCTCTGGGGTTTAAAGCACGGGTGGTTTCAATCTTTAAACGGTTTTCACCGGAAACCAATTCACAATCACAAGTTGTGGTTCCTTGAACCCCTGTAAACGCATCAAGTTGTAATATTTCAGCCCCATCTGGCAATTCAACTAAAACAGTTGCTTTTTCAATGGTGAATGCCCAATCACCACCAATGGCATTAAAATACAACTCATCATAGTCTTCAAAAAAACCAATCTGTCTTGTTGTTTTATAAATTAACGAATAAGTGTAAGTGCCCGGTGATAAAAAGGTCATTTTATCACCAATATAGACGACGATTCCGTTGTTTTGTTTTTCGGTAAAAAAGGGTTCTTTGTTTCCATCTCTCAACACGTCAACTACTTCAAAATCAACGTTGAAACGGGTCCCTAATTTGTCTTTGTACTTAGTGGGAAAAGTTCTGAAAATACCTCGTTTGATTTGATTGCCTTCTGCATAGACTGTAATGTCTTCCCTTACCAATAAATCACCCGATTCTTCTACTTTGATATGAGAATCGTAAGAAATAATACGCTCTTGCGAAAAAGTGATTGTTACGCAAAAAAGTGTGACAAAAAAAGTTATAAAATACTTCATAAGGATTTAGAAATTAACTTGTGGCGCTTCTCTTTCTGT
>JANSXN010000028.1 GCA_024742935.1 Flavobacteriaceae bacterium | reverse complement strand
ATCCGCTAAACTGTATGCATATCTATCACAGTTTGGGCAAGGTTGCCACAGGAGAAATTTGTTTGTTTGTCTTCACCTCATCCAAACACCGCAAAGAAGCAATGGCCGCTTGCGAATATCTCGTAGAGCGCATCAAAGCCGAAGCACCCGTTTGGGGTAAGGAAGTTTTTGAAGATGAAAGTTCTAACTGGAAAGAAAATAATTGATTATTGATGATTGAATATTGTTGATTTTTAATTAATCGTAAATTTAAACTATGAAAGAGCAATTAAAATTAAGAACTAAGGTGTTTGCACATAATTGTGTAAAGTTAACCGAGTCAATGCCGAATACGTATCTTTCAAATCATATAAAAGGACAATTAATTCGTTGCTCAACTTCTGTTGCAGCAAATTATAGAGCTACTTGTCTCGCACAATCAAAACCCAGTTTTGTTGCAAAAATAAGTGTCGTAATTGAAGAGGCAGATGAATCTAATTTTTGGCTGGAATTTGCTTTGGATGAAAACTTGATTTCAAAAGAAAAAGTCCTGCCCTTAATGAAAGAATCAAGCGAACTAACTGCTATTTTTATATCCTCAAGAAAAACAGCAAGCAGAAAGACTCAATAATCAATAGTCAATAGTCAATAGTCAATAGTCAATAATCAATAAACAATCCCAATGGTCGATATCACATTTAAAATCAAATCACACCGCACCGCAATTGCACAAGCGACTGTATTAGTGAGCAAACAGGAAACCATCGATGCCATCCATAACAAAACGGTGCCCAAAGGTGATGTGCTGGAGGCAAGTCGTGTTGCCGGACTTTTTGGTATCAAAAAAACCAGCGAACTAATCCCCGATTGCCATCCCTTACCGGTAGAATTTGCAGCAATAAGGCATCGCATTGAAGGTTTGGAAATCATCATCGAAACCGAAGTACAAAGCATTTACCGCACCGGTGTTGAGGTCGAAGCCATGCACGGTGCCTCTATTGTGGCACTTACTATCTACGATATGCTCAAACCCATCGATAAAGAAATAGAAATCAAAGACATCAAACTCCTCAGGAAAAAAGGCGGCAAATCGCAATACAAAGATGAACTGAGCAGAACCATCAAAGCCGCAGTGATTGTGTGTTCAGATAGTATTTCTGCAGGAAAAAAGCAGGATTTTGCCGGCAAGGCCATCATCAAAAAGCTGGAAGACATTGGTGGTGTTAGTATAGAAGACTATGTCATTATTCCTGATGAAGTAGAAGATATTCAAAGTAAAGTCCTGAGTCATTACGACCAAAAAACAGACCTCATCATCCTTACCGGTGGCACCGGATTATCACCCCGCGATGTCACTCCTGAAGCCATCAAACCCCTATTAGACCGGGAAATTCCGGGCATTGGTGAGGTGGCGCGGGCTTACGGGCAAGAACATATGCCTTATGCCATGTTGTCCAGAAGCCTGGGCGGACTCAAAGGACAATCACTTATTTTGGCACTTCCGGGTTCAACTCGTGGTGCCGCCGAAAGTATGGATGCATTGTTCCCTTACCTTATGCATATTTTTAAAATAATGGAACATTCGGCACACGAATAAGTTTAGTCCCTTTTTATAAAAATAGTGCCTATTTATTATTTATTTATCGTAATATTGCAATATAATAATCTATATCAATATGGGCGTCACAAAAACCGATTTATTCAGTAAAACACAAAATGAGTTGGCAAGCTATGCAAAGGCACTTGCGCATCCGGCGCGCATTGCCATTCTGGAACAACTTTTCAAAACAAAAGACTGTATTTGCGGGCACTTGGTAACTGAAATTGGTTTGGCACAACCCACCATTTCACAGCATTTAAAAGAATTAAAAAATAGCGGTCTCATAAAAGGCACTATAGAAGGAACCAGTGTCTGTTATTGTATCGATACCGAAAATTGGAATAAAATGAAGCAGTTTATCGGCGAATTCTTAAATCAAGATTTGAACTCCGATAAAATGTGCTGCTAGACTATCCTTAATTAAAATCAAATAATTTTAAAATAATAAAGATGAAGCTTTCAGAAATTAAATCCAAACTAAGTGAATTAAACACCATCGCTTTCCAATTACCCGATGGCAAGCTCGTGCCCGGTCACTTTCATGTAACCGAAGTGGGTAAAATCACAAAACATTTTATAGACTGTGGAGGAACCGTAAGAAATGAAGAAGTAGTCAATTTCCAGCTTTGGGAAGCCAATGACTATGACCATCGTTTACACCCTGAAAAATTAATTCACATCATTGAACTTTCTCAATCCAAACTCGGTATAGCAGATGATTTAGAAATTGAAGTGGAATATCAAGGAGCAACCATTGGAAAATATGGACTTGATTTTGACGGGAACCACTTCATTTTAACCACAAAAATGACAGACTGCTTAGCCAAAGACAACTGCGGCATTCCCCCTGAAAAACTAAAAGTGAAACTATCTGATTTAAACAAGCAGCCTTGTTGTGCTCCGGAAAGCAACTGCTGTTAGTTTTTATACATCCCATTTAAAATGAAAAGTAGCGCTACCTTATTTCAAAATCTAGAAAAACACATAAGCGACTTTGATGTACATTCTATATCTGAAGATCGAAAAACAACTCTTCAACCTTTGATAGAGTATATCCAACTGAAAGTAAATCAACAACAGGAAATCAATCTTAATTTTATCTGCACACACAATTCGCGTAGAAGCCACTTGTCACAAGTATGGGCCCAGGTGATGGCATGTCACTTTGGGATTGATCGAGTAGTGTGCTATTCTGGTGGGACTGAAGCCACAGCATTATTTCCGGTTGTCGCAGATACATTAACCCGGCAAGGTTTTGAAATTTCCAAACTTTCTGAAAGTAATAATCCGGTGTATAGCATCAAGTTTACTGACAATGCCCATCCTGTTATTGGATTTTCTAAATGCTTTGACGACGCCTTTAATCCGAAATCGGACTTTGCTGCCGTTATGACCTGCGATTCGGCCAATGAGGCCTGTCCATTTATACCCGGAGCTGAAAAGCGCATACCAATCACCTATGAAGACCCAAAAGCATTTGACAACAGCCCACAGCAAGCAGAGAACTATTTGGAGCGAAGCAAACAGATTGCTACTGAAATGAAATATGTATTTTCTTTAATTAAACGATAACAGATGGCTGCTAAAAAAGAAATCGCATTTTTTGAAAAATACCTGAGTCTTTGGGTTGCATTATGTATCGCCGGTGGTATTGGTATTGGATACATTGCCGGTGATGCTATGTTAATCATGAGCACCTGGGAAGTCTATCAGGTAAACATCCCCATCGCCATTCTTATATGGATGATGATTTATCCTATGATGCTTCAAATAGACTTTAGCAGTATTAAAGAAGTGGGTAAAAAGCCTAAGGGTATCTTCTTAACGCTTATTATGAACTGGCTTATCAAACCCTTTACGATGGCCTTTTTTGCCTGGATATTTTTTACAAAAATATTTGCAGCATTTATAGACCCGTCTTTAGCAGGAGAATATATTGCCGGTGCCATCATCTTGGGTGCAGCACCTTGCACAGCAATGGTTTTTGTGTGGTCTTATTTAACAGATGGTGACCCAAATTATACACTTATGCAGGTTTCCATAAACGATTTAATCATTTTAGTGGCTTTTGTTCCCATTGTTGGATTCTTACTGGGTATCACAGACGTTGTGGTTCCTTATGAAACACTTGTGCTGAGTATTTTAATTTATGTAGTCATACCACTTGTCGCCGGACTAATTACCAGTAAATTTCTTATTAAAAAACACGGTGAAGACTGGTTTAAAACGCATTTTTTACCCAAATTTAAACCTGTAAGTATCATTGCCTTATTGCTTACCTTAATTTTATTATTTGCCTTCCAGGGCGAAAACATTCTCAACAATCCGCTGGTTATTTTATTTATTGCAGTGCCCTTAATTATTCAAACCTATTTTGTGTTTTTTGCAACCTGGTTTGCCGGAAAGAAACTAAAGCTAACACATCCCGTATGTGCTCCTGCAGCATTGATAGGCGCCAGTAACTTTTTTGAGCTGTCAGTAGCCGTTGCCATCGGTTTGTTTGGGCTTCAAAGTCCGGCAGCATTGGTGTGTGTGGTGGGTGTTTTGGTAGAAGTACCGGTGATGCTTTCATTGGTGGCTTATGCAAATAAGAAAAAATACTAAACAAAAAGTAATAAAAGCCTGTCGATAAGTTAAACAGAATATTTAATAAAATATTCTATTTTTCAAAACTTTAAACCGCTAAATGAAGTTAGTAAAAAATTGTGTTTTGAAAAATGAAATTCGTTGTTAATTTGTTTTAAAAAAAGTAAGTTTGGTTAGTAAATTTAACGGAATAATTTCTGAAGAAAAACAGGGTTTATACTGAAGATTGCCTTTCGTAAATGAAAAATATAAACAAAGAGCTCGTCTCCCTGATTCTTATTATTGCTTCCGGATCTGTCATTTTAGGTGTCGCCGGACTTATTATCTATGGATTAGGATGGTTTATAGACCTCAAATACAGCGGCTGGTTTCTCATAGCATACTTATTGGGCTGTTTAACTTCTTATATTTTTGAAAAACGGCAATCCACTTACATAACTAAAGCAATTAAACAAGCCTTCTTATTCCCTGTAAAATTGTTTACTGGGTTTATTACCCTATCTGCCCCTTACCTGATACTGCAGATACACTTGTTGATATACCTTTTCTTTGCCTGTGCAGTTCCAGCTGTATTTTACCTGCTCGACCATTTTTCTGATGTAATCAACCTCAATTTTCCCACCCACATTTACATTTTCGTGACATTCAGCGTGGTGATAGCCACATTGCTCAACGATCGCATCAAGCAACTGATTTATTTGTTGTCCCCTTTCAGGATATCACATCTGCAAAAGATAAAAAAAATAGATTTCAAAGAACTAACAGACTATCTGCTTTCTGAAAACAATATCAAGTTTATCATATACTCCATTTACTTTTTTTACTTACTCATTATCAACTTTTTCAATTTTCAGCAAAACAGCTTCTATTCAGACCCTGAAACCGACAAAGCGGTATTGCAGTCATTCATCACCTTTATTGCCCTTGAACGCTTAATCACTAACTTAAAAGAACTTGAGTTTAAACCTTCAGAAATGATTAGACGCCTCCTCGACTCTATGACCGGTGAGGATAAAAAGAAATAACTTCTGGTTTTGCTTCGCACAGTTTGCTTCGCCCGTGTCAGGTTTCGGGTTTAAAGTAGTCAATGCCTAAATAATGTTGACCTTTTATTTTTGGTCATCAGTCTCATCTCCTCTATACCTTAGCTTCCCGCTCTCACATCTAACCACTACTCACTAAAAACTTACCTCTCAAAACTGTTCAAAATATAAACCTCTTTAAATCAAAAAAAGCAACCCAATAACGGAGTTGCTTTTCTCTTTTAAAAATAAAGGTTCTACTTTTTCAAATCAAAACGATCAAGGTTCATCACTTTGTCCCAGGCTTTTATAAAGTCTTTTACAAACTTCCCTTTCGCATCTTCTTGTGCATACACTTCAGAAATTGCTCTTAATTGAGAGTTTGAACCAAAAACCAAATCAACACGTGTACCGGTTCTTTTAACGGCTCCGGTTTTGCGGTCGTGGGCTTCAAAAACATCCGCTTCAGTGCGAGAGGGTGCCCAGGCAACGCTCATATCAACCAGGTTTACAAAAAAGTCATTACTCAATACACCGGGTTTGTTAGTAAACACACCGTGCTTTGAATTTTTATAATTGGCATCCAAAACACGTAATCCACCAACAAGAACTGTCATTTCCGGGGCACTAAGCTCTAAAAGCTGTGCTTTGTCTATTAACATTTCTTCATCAGAAACGGTGAATGCTGTGCGACGGTAATTGCGGAAACCATCAGCTTCGGGTTTTAACCAGTCAAAAGATTCGGCATCGGTTTGTTCAGCCGTTGCATCGGTGCGACCGGGAGAAAAAGGAACTTCCACATCAAAGCCACCATCTTTGGCAGCCTTTTCAACTGCAGCGCAGCCACCTAAAACAATGAGGTCTGCAAGAGATACTTTTTTGCCGGAAGATTGCGCTCCATTAAAATCTTTTTGAATCCCTTCAAGAGTTTGAAGCACTTTTGCCAGTTGCTGTGGTTGATTCACTTCCCAATCCTTTTGAGGTGCTAAACGAATGCGCGCTCCGTTTGCTCCACCTTTTTTGTCTGAACCTCTAAATGTAGATGCAGATGACCAGGCTGTATACACCAATTCTGAAACGTTCAAGCCGGAAGCAAAGATTTTTGCTTTCAATTTTGCAACATCATCACTGTTGATAAGCTCATGATTCAAAGCCGGTATCGGGTCTTGCCAGATCAAATCTTCAGCAGGAACTTCAGAACCCAAATAACGTGATTTGGGGCCCATATCTCTGTGTGTTAATTTGAACCAAGCACGGGCAAAGGCATCGGCAAACTCATCGGGATTTTTATGGAAGTGTTCTGAGATTTTGCGATACTCAGGGTCCATTTTCATAGCCATATCTGCGGTAGTCATCATAATACCCACTCGTTGAGAATCATTTTCAGCATCGGGGGCGTGGTCTTTTTCGGCCAGACCTACAGCTGCCCATTGTTGAGCTCCTGCCGGACTTTTAGTTAATTCCCATTCATAACCAAACAACACATCAAAATAACTCATATCCCATTTGGTGGGTGTGGGAGTCCACGCACCTTCCAGGCCACTGGTGATGGCGTCTCTTCCTTTTCCGCTCTTGAAACTGCTCTTCCAGCCAAAGCCCATTTCTTCAATACCGGCTGCTTCGGGCTCAGCTCCCACTAGTGCAGCATCACCGGCTCCGTGAGTTTTACCAAAAGTATGTCCTCCTGCGGTCAAAGCCACTGTTTCATAATCATTCATTGCCATTCTTTTAAAGGTTTCGCGAATGTCTTTCGCTGAAGCTAAAGGGTCAGGATTTCCATCGGGACCTTCAGGATTTACATAAATCAATCCCATTTGAACAGCCGCTAAAGGATTTTCAAGATTGCGTTCGCCAGAATAGCGTTTGTTTCCTAACCAGGTGTCTTCAGCACCCCAATAAATGTCTTCTTCAGGCTGAAAAATATCTTCTCTTCCACCTGAAAAACCAAAGGTTTCAAAACCCATTGATTCTAAGGAAACATTTCCGGCCAAAATAAATAAATCTGCCCAGGAAAGTTTGTTGCCATATTTTTGTTTAACAGGCCAAAGCAATCTGCGTGCTTTGTCTAAATTTCCATTATCAGGCCAGCTGTTTACGGGTGCAAAACGCTGGTTTCCGGTTCCTGCTCCACCACGACCATCTCCTGTTCGGTAGGTACCGGCACTGTGCCAGGCCATTCTTATCATAAACGGGCCATAGTGTCCATAATCTGCAGGCCACCAATCTTGTGAAGTAGTTAAAACTTCTTCCAAATCTTTTTTAACATCTGCTAAATTGAGTTTGCTGAACTCTTTTGCATAATCAAAATCTTCACCCAGCGGATTTGATTTTGGCGCGTGTTGATGTAGAATGTTAAGGTTAAGCTGATTGGGCCACCAATCTTTATTCATAGCACCCCCTGCTCCAAGCTTAGTATTTGAGCCGTGCATCACCGGGCATTTTCCTGTTCCCTTGCTAGATTCATTGATGTCCCAGACCTTACTACTATCAGAATTGTTTGGGTTGTTTTTGTTGTCCATTTTTATTGATTTAAAATTTTTACTCTTTATTTTGCTAATTTACCAAAAAGTATTCTTATTGAATATGAATTTCAATAGATAAAACCTATAGTGGATGTGGAAATTTAATAGGTATCTAAAGCATTTCGTTTTACAAATTGGAAGAAGTATGTAATGATACCCTTTTTTATCATAAACAGATAAAAGAATTCTTTTTTCCATTTCTAAATCATTAAAATCTAAATCAAGAAAAATGTATCTTTGCCTCACGATGACTGAAAAAGAGTTCCTTTCAAAACCCTATAAAAATAAACTTGCAAAAGCCCATGTGACTTGGCAATCGCCCAGTAATATTGCTTTGGTAAAATACTGGGGGAAATATGGTGAACAACTACCCAAGAATACTTCCATCAGTTTTACTTTGTCAAATTGCCACACCAAAACAAGCCTGTTTTATGAACCCAAAACGTCAACAGACTTTGAATTTGAAGTCTTTTTGGATGGCAAACGAGAAGCAGGTTTTGAACCAAAAATCTTAAAATTCTTTCAACGCATAGAAAACTATATTTCTTTTTTAAGAGACTACAATTTCCGGATTGAAACGACCAACAGTTTTCCACACAGCAGCGGGATTGCCTCTTCTGCGAGTGGGATGAGTGCGTTGGCGCTGTGTTTGATGGAAATGGAGCAACAATTAAACCCATCGATTGCTTCTGATTATTTTAACCAAAAAGCCTCTTTCCTGGCACGTTTGGGTTCGGGCAGTGCGTGCAGAAGTGTGGAAGGTCCACTAATTGTTTGGGGTAAACACGCTGCCATTCCCGGTAGCAGTAATTTGTTTGGCACCAAATACCCATTTGAAGTACATCCTAATTTTGATAACTATCAAGACACCATTCTTTTGGTTGACAAAGGAGAAAAACAAGTTTCAAGCACCGTGGGTCACGATTTGATGCACGAGCACCCTTTTGCTGAGGAACGTTTCGCGCAAGCGAATTCCAATATGGAAAAGTTGATTCCTGTATTGAGAGAAGGAAATTTGGACGCATTCATCAAAATAGTAGAAAGCGAGGCCCTCTCATTACACGCCATGATGATGACCTCGATGCCTTATTTTATCCTGATGAAACCCAACACCTTGGAAATCATCAATCGCATCTGGAAATACCGCAATGAGACCGGAAGCAAAGTTTGTTTTACGCTCGATGCCGGCGCGAATGTACACGTTTTGTATCCCGAAAATGAAAAAGAGGACGTCAAAAAATTTATTGAAAACCACCTTGCCCATTTTTGTCAAAACAAGCAATTTATTTGTGATGTTTCAGGAAATGGTGCACAAAGTGTTATTGATAATTAGTTTTTTTTGTAAATTAGTACTGTTATGGAAACACAAACTAAAAAAACAGAACTGCTGCAATGGCTTGAAAATGTGACAGATCTTTCCGTTTTAGAGCAAATAGACGCCATTAAAAACCGCAACACCAAGCCTTTTGATTTTGAAAAAGAATGGGAAAATGGTTATACTGTTGAAGAAGCAAAAGCAGAATCAATCAGACGTATTAAATCTTGGTGGGGAAAGAAAAAATAATTATAACTATAGAAGTTATAGTCTATTTAGATGATTTGATTCAAATATTGTATGAAAAAAAATATTTTGGATTTATTGAATCAGCTGAAATCTATGTTGTTAAAATTTATGACTACATCCAAAAAGATTTAGTAAATATGCCTCCTAAAAGCAGTCCGGATCGGTTAAAAAAATACGGCAGCTTTTACGTCTTCTACAAACCTAATCAACGCACTACTTGGTATGTGTTTTTTGAAAAAAATAACCAAAGAATAGTCGTTACATCCATTTTAAACAATCATTGCGAAGAAGCTCATTACCTTTCTGAATCTTCTTAACAAAAATATAATTTACAATCCCAACAACTATTTATTTGTTAAAAACCTGTATCTTAGCTGCCTGAAAGAACTCTGTTTGATTTAACTGAATACTATGCGAGGACCCCTTTTTTACTCAAAAATTCTACTCTTTGGAGAATATGGTATCATCAAAGATTCCAAAGGCTTGTCCATACCGTATAATTTTTACAACGGAGCACTGAAGATTGACGAGCAGCATACAGTGGCTACGCACAAATCAAATCAGGGTCTCAAACGCTTTGCTGAATATCTGGAAACGTTACAAGAGGAAAGCCCCGCATTGGTTACTTTTGACTTAAACAGTTTAAAAAAGGACATTGACGCCGGACTCTATTTTGACAGCAGTATTCCTCAAGGTTATGGTGTGGGTAGTAGTGGAGCGCTGGTAGCTGCAATTTATGACCAGTATGCCAACGACAAAATAACCGTTCTCGAAAACTTAACCCGCGAAAAATTACTGCAACTCAAAAACATATTTAGTGCGATGGAGTCGTTTTTCCATGGCAAATCCTCCGGTTTGGACCCGTTGAATAGTTATTTGAGTTTACCCATACTCATCAATTCGCAAGACAATATTGAACCCGCCGGTATTCCTTCTCAATTGAAGAAAGGCAAAGGCGCTGTGTTTTTATTAGACAGCGGTGTGACCGGTGAGACTGCACCTATGGTGCAAATATTTATGGAGAATATGAAGCAAGAAGGTTTTAGAAATATGTTGAAAGAGCAATTTGTAAAACATACTGATGCCTGTGTAGACGACTTCCTGAAAGGTGATGTCAAGTCCTTGTTTTCCAACATCAAGCAACTCTCCCACGTGGTGCTTGACAACTTCAAACCGATGATTCCCAAACAATTCCACCAACTATGGAAGCAGGGTATCGACACCAATGCATACTACCTGAAACTTTGCGGTAGCGGTGGCGGTGGTTACATCCTTGGCTTTACCGAAGACCTTGACAAAGCACAAAAAGCTCTGAAAGACCATAAACTGGAAGTGGTTTATAGTTTTTAGCCCCCCCTGCATTGTCCCTATAGCATTAAAGCGCAAATGACCCAACCCCTCCAAAAGATAGGAGCAATCGTTATTTATGATTTAATAATACTTTAAATCTTTATCTTTGAGTTACAAATCATAAATCAAACATCTCAAATCTGATATCATACATCTAATGTCTCTCCTCAACTACAAAACAAAAAAATTGATGCTTAAACTATTGAGCTTGGTTTCAGTTGTGAGAGGATACAACATTTTGATTATCGTCATTGCGCAGTACCTTACGTCCATTTATATACTGGCACCCGGGAAACCCTTTTTTAGTGTGTTGTTTGACCCCAATTTGTTTATCATTGTTGTTGCATCGGCACTTGTGATTGCAGGGGGTTATATCATCAATAACTTTTATGATGCCGAAAAAGATTTAATCAACCGGCCCAACAAAACCTATCTCGACAGTTTTATTAGTCAGAACACCAAGTTGTCAGCTTATTTTGTTTTGAATTTCCTTTCAGTTATTTTGGCAAGTGCCATTTCATTTAAGGCGGTGGTGTTTTTTTCGTCTTATATTTTCTGGATTTGGTTCTATTCGCACAAGCTTAAAAAATATCCGTTTATTGGTAATTTAACGGCTTCTGTACTCGCGATTATGCCCTTTTTTGCGGTGTTTATATACTATCAAAACTTTGCTTTGGTCATTTTTGTGCACGCTACCTTTTTGTTTTTAATCATATCGATGCGCGAGCTCGTGAAAGATCTGGAAAACATCAAGGGCGATTTGGTACTTGATTACAAAACCATTCCCGTGGTGTATGGCGAGCGGTTTTCGAAACAAATACTTACTTTTCTTAGTTGTTTTACAGCTATTCCCATCTATTTATTGCTTACGCGGTTTGAAATTGGATATATGCATTTCTATTTCCTTTTTGCGGTACTTCTACTGGCAATCTTCTTGTTTTATCTCTGGCGGTCTTCAGCCAAACTCGATTATATGATTCTTCACGCTATTTTAAAGCTCATCATCGTAGTGGGAACCCTAAGCATTGTGCTTATTGATGTAGATTTATTGCTCAGCAGAATTATGTAACTTACAGTTGATTGAAAGCACTTAAACCCGCATTATACATCAGAAAATCTATTACGGCTTGAAAATACTTCAAAATCTAGCGTTGCACTTTGTTTTTTAATTTAACCGTAGCGATGCTATGCTGAAAATAAGAAAACAATAGATTTTATTGTATTTATAAGCCTCATTACGAAGTTCTGATGCACAATCCGAGTTAAAATAACCTACCTTTGCAAAAAATAGCAGGATTATGGCAAAAGAACATGACAAACGTGGCGGAAAACGAGAAGGAAAATCCAAATCCAAAGACGTTTTAAAAAAGAAACCGTTCAGCCCAAAAGCAGCCCCAAAAAAACAAGCTCCTAAGCCCAAAGCGCCTTCAGACGAAATGCGCCTCAATAAATACATCGCCAACTCCGGCATGTGTTCGCGCCGTGAAGCCGATTTGTATATCTCTACAGGACAGGTGCAGGTCAACGGACAGGTGGTTTCAGAAATGGGCTATAAAGTAAAATTGACTGATGAAGTAAAGTTTGACGGAAGACGCATCAGTCCTGAGAAAAAAGAATACGTACTCCTCAACAAGCCCAAAGGCTTTGACACCTCAACCAGTGAGGAAACCTTGCATAAATCGGCAATGGGTCTTGTTGCCAATGCTTCCAAATACAAACTGGTACCCGTGGGAAGATTGCAACGCAACACTACAGGGCTCTTGTTGTTTACAAACGACCATGATATGCAGAAGAAACTAACCGATACCGGTTTGGTGATTCGAAAAATATACCAGGTATCCCTGGATAAAAACCTCAAGTATGAGGATTATCAAAAAATAGAAGAAGGCCCCATCGTTGAAGGAAAGAAAGTTTGGATTGATGCTATATCTTATGTTGACAACGCACCAAAAAGCGAAATAGGGATTCAATTAAACAGCAACCGCAACAACATTGTAAGAAAGATTTTTGAAAGCTTTGGTTATGATGTTATCAAATTAGACCGTGTTTCTTATGCCGGCCTCACTAAAAAAGACCTCCCACGTGGTCACTGGAGACATTTGACCAAGCAGGAAGTAATTAATTTAGGGATGATGTAACTATTGATTCTTAAAGGTCTGCCACGAATGCATGAATAATTTTTTAATTTCATTTTTTTGAATACGATCCCTGCATTCGTGGCAACTTTGTCAGTAGTCACATATTTTTTTTCAAACTGCTTATTTTTTAAATCATTTGTCTAAAAATTCAATTTTTTTGATTTCATTTGTAGTGTGCTAAGACGATATAATTCACAAAATAGCAATAGCACATTGTGTTGCCTTATGAAGTTTTTTTTACGGTTGGCACTTTTGGATTTCAGGAAGTTACCTTTAAAAACTACCTCCAAAAGAAAGCACCAAATTTTATCAACCACCCCCGCTTTTATCATCGCATTTCCGGTGCAGGTTTTTACTGTTTTAACCCCCATTCGCATTTGATAGTGTATTATTCTTTCGTTAATTTATGCGATACACTTTCGCGTTCTGTAACTTTTTATTAATTTATACGAAATTTTAAAACTCAAATGAAGACCCGATATATAGATTTAATCGACCAAACCTTTTACTTTCCGCAAGAAGAATTTACCCTTGAAGACAACGAACTCCAATTCCACGGTGTTGACCTGATGGAACTGGTGGAGGAATATGGAGCCCCACTTAAGTTTACATACCTTCCAAAGATTTCAGACAATATCAACCGGGCTAAAGGTTGGTTTCAATCGGCCATTAAAAAGAATAAGTACAAAGGGAAATACTATTACTGTTACTGTACTAAAAGTTCTCACTTTGAGCATGTGTTGCACGAAGCTTTGAAAAATGACATCCATATAGAAACCTCTTCTGCTTTTGATATTGATATTGTCAACAAATTAAAAGAGGATGGTAAGATTGACGATAAAACTTTTGTGATTTGCAACGGCTTCAAACGCGATCAATACATTACAAACATCGCTAATCTCATCAACAGCGGACATAAAAACTGCATTCCCATTATTGATAACTTTGAGGAAATAGGGCTGCTCAATGAGGAAATTAAAGGCAAATACAAAATTGGTATCCGCATCGCTTCAGAGGAAGAACCTAAGTTTGAATTCTATACTTCCCGTTTGGGCATTGGATACAAAAACATTGTACCTTTTTACAACCGCCAGATAAAAGACAACAAGAAAGTACAGCTCAAGATGCTGCATTTCTTTATCAATACGGGAATTCGTGACACCGCATATTACTGGAACGAATTATTAAAATGTATGCAGGTGTATGTACAGTTGAAAAAAATATGCCCCACACTCGACAGCCTGAACATTGGCGGTGGTTTCCCCATCAAGAATTCGCTGGCATTTGAGTTTGATTACCAGTATATGGTGGACGAAATCATTCATCAAATCAAGTTGGTATGTGAAGCAGAAGAAGTGCCGGTTCCCAATATTTATACAGAGTTTGGAAGCTTTACCGTGGGCGAAAGCGGCGGTGCTGTTTATGAAGTGTTGTACCAAAAACAACAAAACGACCGGGAAAAATGGAATATGATCAATTCCTCATTCATTACCACCCTGCCCGATACCTGGGCCATTAACAAGCGTTTTGTCATGCTGGCGGTGAATCGCTGGAATGACGAGTATGAACGCGTCTTACTGGGTGGATTGACCTGTGACAGTGACGACTATTATAACAGTGAGCAGCATATGAACGGAATTTATTTGCCAAAATACAAAAAGGAAAAACCTTTGTATATTGGCTTCTTTAATACCGGTGCTTATCAGGAAACCATTGGTGGTTTTGGAGGCTTGCAACACTGCTTGATTCCTATGCCAAAACACATATTGATTAACAGAGACGAAAACGGTAATCTTACCAAAAAACTATTTAGTGAACAACAAAAAAGTGAAGACTTACTCAAAATTTTAGGTTACAATGACTAAGAGAAATTATGCCGGTATTCCGGACAAGTATGCCCGCATAGACGAGGCAAAAGTGGTGCTCATTCCTGTTCCTTATGACGGGACAAGCAGTTGGCAAAAAGGGGCCGACAAAGGACCTGAAGCTTTTTTGCACGCTTCAGAAAACATGGAATTGTATGACATTGAGACCCGCAGCGAGGTTTACAAAAAAGGAGTCTATCTGGCTCCCGCAGTCACAGAAAACTCCTCTCCGGAAAAGATGGTAGAAGCCGTTCACAAAACAGTGAAAAACTACATCAATCAGGAAAAGTTTGTGACTATTTTTGGTGGGGAACATTCAATTTCCATTGGGACCATTCGCGCGTTCAATGAATGTTTTGAAGACCTAACTGTTGTACAGCTGGATGCCCATGCCGATTTGCGTCCTGAGTATGACGGCTCTGCCTGCAACCACGCCTGCGCAATGCATGAAGCCAGCAACAATACAAACCTCATTCAAGTGGGCATTCGTTCTATGGATGTTTCTGAAAAGGAGTTTATGGATGAAAACCAAACCTATTTTGCCCACGATATGGTAAGCGATGACTACTGGATGGATGATGCCATTGGCCAGATGTCGCCCAATGTGTTTATCACTATCGACCTCGATGCCTTTGACCCTTCCATTATGCCTTCTACCGGAACCCCTGAACCGGGGGGACTGCTTTGGTATGAAACTTTGGAGTTTCTAAAGCTGATGTTTAAAAAGAAAAATGTAGTGGGCTTTGATATTGTAGAGCTTTGCCCTAATGAGGACGAAAAATCCTCTGACTTTCTTGCGGCAAAATTGTACTACAAAATGTTGAGTTACAAATTCAAATATGAAAACCGAAAAAACGACGACGATGACGAAGAATAAAGGAGCCATCACACAATTTATTGAAAAATACTATTTACACTTTAATGCCGCGGCATTGGTCGATGCAGCAAAAGGGTATGAAGACCAGTTAAATCAAGGTTCAAAAATGCTCGTTTCCCTTGCGGGAGCGATGAGCACGGCAGAGCTTGGTAAAATATTCGCAGAAGTTATCAGACAAGATAAGGTACACATCATTTCGTGTACCGGTGCCAACCTGGAGGAAGACATTATGAATCTTGTGGCTCACTCACACTATGAGCGCATCCCCAATTACCGTGATTTAACACCGGAGCAGGAATGGGATTTGCTTGAAAAGGGTCTCAACCGCGTGACAGATACGTGTATTCCCGAGGAAGAAGCCTTTAGAAGATTGCAAAAGCATATCTATAAAATATGGAAAGATGCTGAAGACAAAGGGGAGCGCTACTTCCCGCATGAATTTATGTATAAAATGCTCCTTTCTGGTGTGCTGGAAGACTATTATGAAATTGACATCAAGGACTCCTGGATGTATGCTGCCGCCGAAAAAAACCTGCCTATTATTGTTCCCGGTTGGGAAGACAGCACCATGGGAAATATTTTTGCTTCTTATGTTTTGAAAGGTGAAATCAAAGCGAGCACCATGAAAAGCGGAATTGAATATATGACCTTTTTAGCCGATTGGTACACAGAAAACTCTCAAAAAGGTATTGGTTTCTTCCAGATTGGTGGAGGAATTGCCGGTGATTTCCCCATTTGTGTGGTGCCGATGTTGTATCAGGATATGGAACGCACAGACACACCCTTCTGGAGTTATTTCTGTCAAATATCTGATTCTACGACCAGTTACGGTTCCTATTCGGGGGCGGTGCCTAATGAAAAAATCACCTGGGGAAAATTAGATATAAAAACACCAAAATTTATCATAGAAAGTGATGCTACAATTGTGGCACCTCTTATATTTGCCTACTTATTAGATATGTAATTTTTGCTATGAAGAGAATTATAGTTGACTTTAAAAAACTGACCCCCGAAATTTTAAAACTTCTCGTTGAAAAATACCCTGATGGGTATGATGATTTAAACATCATTTCGTTTAAAAACGCTGCCGGCGAAATTGTGGAATGTGTGGAAGTGCGCACAGAAGACACCATTTACCTGGTGAAAGTGAGTACCAAACTGGAACGCACTATGGAAAACTATGACGAAGACGACTATGAAGACTTTGCAGACGACGATCCGGAAGCAGTACAACCCCCTGAAGAACTCGCCGATGAGGTGGATGATGAGGATGATGTAGATTAATAAACTCAATTAATAATAAAAACCGTCTCAGGGTATATACGGAGACGGTTTTTTTGTTTTCAATAGCAGCCTAATCGCATAATTATATATAAAGAGTAGATTAGACCTTGACTCCTTCTGTACAAAACCTCAAATAATACTTGAAGTAGAATAAAAAAACAAGGTAGAGGGTTGGTTTTTTGTGGGAATGTGGGAAACCGTAAAACCGGTTAAAAAAATCTATTTATTTTTTGGGACAGAAGGGTTCATACAAATTATAGTATATTTGAGTACTCCCCTAATTAAATATAACGTGTTGTATATTTTCCCTATAGTGTGTATATAAGCAATAGATTATAAAAGAAATATATCAACAATAACCCTTAGACATGTTGTATATACTAATGTTCTACACAATTTAAAAAAACCAAACTGCGAATTGAAAAACAAATTTCTTAAAATATTAAAACGGACATTAATCACAATCGGAATTTTATTCGCTTTAGCGTTTATAACAAACGAAATTGTTTATAGAATGAGTATTCCTGACGAATTTGAGAGTGCAAATTGGAGCGGAAAATGGAACAGTTTGGAATACAAACTTGTAGGTGGTTCAATTAAATTTAAATGATATGATAATTTTTTACTCAATTAAAGTACAAATATTTTATGAGTTATCATTGTGCAATCTTAACCCAATATGTATTTTTGTAATTCAATTTTTATCCTCTCAATATGAAACCCGATCTATTTGAAGCACCCGATTATTACAACCTTGACGAATTGTTAACCGATGAGCACAAGTTGGTGCGCGACGCAGCCCGTGAGTGGGTAAAGCGCGATGTGTCACCCATCATTGAGGAATATGCTCAAAAGGCAGAATTCCCTAAGCAAATCATCAAAGGACTGGCCGATATTGGTGCTTTTGGACCTTATATACCTGAAGAATATGGCGGCGCAGGTCTTGACCAGATTTCGTATGGATTGATTATGCAGGAAATCGAAAGAGGAGACAGCGGTGTGCGTTCTACTGCTTCAGTGCAATCTTCTTTGGTGATGTATCCCATCTGGAAATATGGCAATGAAGCCCAACGTCAAAAGTTTTTACCAAAATTGGCAAGCGGTGAATGGATGGGTTGTTTTGGCTTGACCGAACCCGATCATGGAAGTAACCCTGCAGGAATGGTAACCAACTTCAAAGACAAAGGCGACCATTACCTTTTAAATGGAGCGAAAATGTGGATTTCAAATGCGCCATTTGCACAAGTTGCAGTTGTATGGGCAAAAGATGAAAGCGGAAGAATTCACGGTCTCATCGTTGAGCGCGGCATGGAAGGCTTCTCCACTCCCGAAACACACAACAAATGGTCATTGCGAGCTTCGGCCACGGGCGAACTCATTTTTGACAATGTAAAAGTTCCTAAAGAAAATTTATTACCCAATAAATCGGGACTTGGGGCGCCACTGGGATGTTTGGACTCTGCCCGCTATGGTATTGCCTGGGGAGCTATTGGTGCTGCGATGGATTGTTATGATACCGCACTTAGATACTCAAAGGAAAGAATGCAGTTTGGAAAACCCATTGGTCAATTTCAGTTGCAACAAAAGAAACTCGCTGAAATGATTACCGAAATTACCAAAGCCCAATTACTAACCTGGCGATTGGGGGTTCTTAGAAACGAAAACAAAGCGACCTCAGCCCAAATATCGATGGCAAAACGCAATAATGTCGATATGGCCATAAACATAGCCCGTGAAGCTCGTCAAATTCTTGGCGGAATGGGTATCACCGGTGAGTACAGCATTATGCGCCACTCTATGAATCTGGAAAGCGTGATAACATATGAAGGTACTCACGACATTCACTTATTGATTACCGGCCTGGACATTACCGGATTGAATGCATTTAAATAATATTTAAGTACTATTTTATCTAAATTATGTATCTTTTCATAGAAATTTAACTGTATGGAAAGAACAAAAAGCCTGCTGCTCAAAAGTGTGTTACTCATCGTGGGAAGTTATTTCTCGATTATTTCCCTGATAGAAGCCAAGGGATTTTTAGCTCCTTTGGTGACTGCTGTCATTTTAGCCCTTTTGATGATTCCGTTTAGTAAAAAACTGGAAAGCTGGAAATTTCCAAAATTATTGGCTTCATTTTCAAGCACAATCGTTTTGTTGATTTTTTCAATGGGGATTCTTTCTGTGCTTTCTTTTCAGGTGAAAAGTTTTGTGGATGATTGGGATAACATCAAAGAAAACATGAAGCCCAGACTGGAATCTTTAGAGCAGTTTGTGATTGAGAAAACCTGGGTTGATTCTGAAGAACTGGAAACTTATAAAGAAGAAAACGATATTTCCTCCCTGCTTATCAAAACAAATTCAGGTGAAAAAGCCTTTGAGGTGGTGAATCGTTTTTTTGGTTTTTTTACTGATGCCTTGCTCGTTTTTATTTATGTGTTTTTCTTGATTCATTACAGGAGCCGTTTTAAAACATTTCTTTTAAAACTTTTTTCAAAGGAACAGCAATCCAATGCCAAGGAAATTCTTTCAAAAACAACACAGGTGGCACAGGACTATCTGAGAGGAAAATTGATTTTGATTGTTTTTTTATCGGTTTTATACAGTATTGGCCTGGGAGTTTCAGGGGTGAATAATTTTATTTTAGTGAGCATTATTGCAGCGGTTTTAACCTTGATTCCCTTTATTGGAAACATCCTGGGAATGCTGCTGGCTATTGCTTTTGGTTTTGTCCTTAATGGTGATTTTAGTGTATTAATAGGAATTGTAATTACCTTCTCAATCGTTCAATTTGTTGAGAGCTATATTTTTGAACCTTATGTGGTGGGTGAAAAAGTAGATTTGCATCCATTTTTTGTCATCCTTGTTATTATACTTGCAAATATGGTGTGGGGTGTAATCGGAATGATTTTAGCGATTCCAGTTTTTGGAATATTGAATGTAGTCTTTCAGTATATTGAACCCCTTAAGCCTTTTGGTTATTTGTTTGGAAATTCTAAAGATGAAACGTCCTAATTACTCCTCGGGAGCCAGTGTGATTTTTAAACCTTCTAAATCTGGAGTGATGGGAATCTGACAGCCCAAGCGGCTGTTTTCTTTTACAAAAAAAGCTTCAGATAGCATGGCTTCTTCTTCGTCGCCTTTTTCGGGCAACTCGTGGTCACTTTCTACATAACATTGGCAGGAAGCACACATCGCCATACCACCACAAATTCCAATGGTGCCTTCGGGAGCAAGTTCATATGAACGCACCACTTCCATCAAATTCATATTCATGTCTGTGGGTGCTTCTATTGTGTGACTCACACCCTCTCGGTCTGTAATTGTAATTGTGATATCTCTCATAATTTTTAAAATCCCCTCATTGGGAAGGGCTAGGGCGGGTTTTAGTCAATCGACTTTACCACTGCCTTTGGAGCTTCTTTAATACTTCCATCAAAACCATGAACGCCTCCCACAGTTGTATATTTCATCACATATCTTTTATCTGGATGAATGCGTTGATAGGCACTTTGACACATCATTGTGGCTTCGTGGAAACCACATAAAATCAATTTTAATTTTCCGGGATAGGTATTGACATCACCAATGGCATAAATACCGGGAATATTGGTTTGATAGTCGAGTGTATTATCTACTTTGATGGCGTTTTTTTCTATTTCCAGTCCCCAGTCTGCGATGGGTCCCAGCTTTGGCGAAAGACCAAATAAAGGAATAAAGGCATCTGCCTCTAAAGCTTGTTCTGAGGCATCTGCTTTCTGAAGGACCACTGTCTCTAATTGATTAACACCGCTAAGACCCACTACCTCTGCAGGAGTAATAAGGGTGATTTTACCGAGTTTTTTCAATTCCTGTACTTTTTCAACCGAGTCAAGCGCGCCGCGAAATTCATTTCTTCTGTGTACAAGGGTCACTTCAGAGGCGATTTCAGAAAGGAAAATACTCCAGTCGAGTGCAGAATCACCGCCACCGGCAATGACTACTTTTTTATTGCGATAGACTTCAGGATTTCTTATAAAGTAAGCAACGCCCTTGTCTTCAAATTGTTGAATGTTTGGAATAAGAGGTTTTCTGGGCTCAAAACTTCCCAGTCCGCCGGCAATTGCTACCACAGGAGCGTGGTGTTTTAAACCACTTGTAGAGGTAACGATAAAGGTACCGTCTTCTTGTTTTTCTATGGTTTCAGCGCGCTCACCTAAAGTGAATCCGGGTTGAAAGGGTTCAATTTGTTTCATCAGGTTATCAACCAAATCGCCTGCGAGAACTTCCGGGAAACCGGGAATGTCATAAATGGGTTTCTTGGGGTACAATTCGGCTAGTTGACCACCGGGTTGTGGGAGCGCATCAATCAAATGGCATTTTAATTTTAACAGACCCGCTTCAAAAACAGCAAAAAGTCCCGTAGGACCTGCACCTATTATAAGTATATCGGTTTTAATCATTCATTTATTTTCTAGGGTAATTAGCAAAGTTACGCTCTTAAGGAATTGGTGAAAATGATATTAATCATCAATTAAACACCCAAATTGATGACACTTTCAATTTGTGGGGCATATTTTTTAATGGTCATTTCCACTCCGCTCTTTAATGTCATTTGGTTTACAGAACATCCCACACAAGCACCTTGCAACTGCACGGTTACATTTTTTCCGTTTTCAATGGAGATTAGGGAAATGTCACCGCCGTCACTTTGTAAAAAGGGGCGAATTTCTTCCAGCGCCTTTTCAATGTTCATTTTTAATTCCTGTTCAGTCATAACTTATTTTTTTATTGCGCTACAACCTGCCATTGTGGTTATTTGAATGGCCTGTGTGGGCGGAAGGTTTTCATTTCGGTTTACGGTTTCTTGTACCACATTTCGCGTAAGCGATTCAAAGGCATTTTCCAGCGCGGTTCCTGTTTGCATAGCAGCAGGTCTTCCAACATCTCCCGCTTCTCTGATGCTTTGCACCAGTGGAATTTCTCCTAAAAAGGGAACTTCAAGATCTTCTGCCAGGTTTTTTGCTCCTTCTTTGCCAAAGATATAGTATTTATTTTCAGGCAACTCTTCCGGTGTGAAATAGGCCATATTTTCTATGATGCCGAGAACAGGTACATTAATGCTTTCCTGCTGAAACATGGCAACTCCTTTTCGGGCATCGGCAAGGGCTACATTTTGTGGTGTACTCACTATTACAGCTCCTGTGATGGGCATGGACTGCATAATGGAAAGGTGAATATCTCCTGTTCCGGGAGGGAGATCGACCAGCATAAAATCGAGTTCACCCCAGTTAGTGTCAAAAATAAGTTGATTGAGTGCTTTTGCTGCCATAGGCCCACGCCAAATAACCGCTTGATTGGGTTGTGTAAAAAACCCGATGGAAAGCACTTTCACGCCATAATTTTCAACGGGCTTCATTTTTGATTTCCCATTGACGTTGACTGAAAGTGGTTTTTCATGAGCCACATCAAACATGATGGGAATAGAAGGTCCATAGATATCTGCATCAAGCACACCCACTTTAAAACCCATTTTTGCTAAGGTAACTGCTATGTTTGCTGTTACCGTAGATTTCCCAACACCGCCTTTACCGGAAGCGATAGCAACGATATTGTGAATTCCGGGAATGTGTTTTCCTTTTATTTGTGGTTTTTCTGGGGCATTCACTTTAATATTTACCTTCACCTGAGCATCAGGGTGTACCTTGTCTTTTATAGCGTTGATGACATCGGTTTCTGCGCGTTTTTTAATGTGAAGAGCCGGTGTTGTAAGAACTAAATCAACTATCACCTCATCTGCAAAGGTAATGACGTTTTGAACGGCGCCACTTTCTACCATATTTTTTCCTTCGCCGGAAACTGTGATGGTTTCCAATGCGGCAAGTATGTCTTTTTTATCGAGCTTCATCATTCTTTTTCAATAGCTTATATAGAATTATTCTAAAGTGCAAATATACAAGGAAAACTTTAGATTTTAAAGAGCGCTTATGGAAATGATTGATGGTTGTATTTATGAAAATTATATCGTTACTTCAACTCCTTTCCGGGATCCCAAAAGTGTTTTTCAAAGTCCTGAATTTGATTGTCAATCACAGTAATGCCTTCATTTTCCAGCAATTGCTGCATCAGGTTTGTTCCATCAAAATGGTGTTTACCGGTGAGGAGACCTTTTCGGTTTACAACACGATGTGCGGGTACATCCGGTAAGTTGTGTGAAGCGTTCATTGCCCAGCCCACCATTCTGGCACTTCCTGCCGCACCAATGTGTTTTGCAATGGCACCATAGGAGGTTACTCTTCCAAAAGGAATTTGTCTAACTACTTCATACACCCGTGAAAAAAAATTGTCGCTTTCTTTTGCCATTACAAATCATTGATGATTTTTATGAGTGTAATGATTGAAATGAGTGCTGTTATTCCACCAATGATGTAGTTGATGTTAAGACGAAACTCTTTCCTCTTTTTCTTGGCATAGTCAAAATAATGCGCATAAAGAACCAACATGGTTAAAGTCCCTATAGCCGAGCCCACAACACACATCGTTATAAAACTCTTGGAAAAGTCAAACCAACCAAAAGCAGAAAATGTGATACTTAAATACACCCAATAGGGTAAGGGAAAAATATTGAGAAAGGCCAAAAACATCCCCTGAAAGTAGCGATGTTTTTTTGATTTAAAAGACACCTCTGTTTTTGGATGCTTTTTCTCTTTTGTAATAAATAAAAAATAAAGGGTAAGACATATGAAAATACCCAGTCCCACTTGTTGTAGCACTTCAATAATTTCTGGGTGTTTGTCGAGATAACGGGCAAAAAGAAGAGCTATATATGTCTGTATGCTTACTGTGGTAATCACTCCCAGAGAAAAAAGAAACGCATTGCGCCTGTTTTCTTTGACACTAATTTTTGCAGCCGTCATATTGAGCAATCCGGGTGGTATAACGCCGAGAAGTGCAAAGGTATATCCGAAAACTAAATACAGAATGAATTCCATGAAAATTCAATTACTGAGTGAAGATAAATAAAATTATTTACCCAAGCTTAAAGGCAATGTAAGTTATTTTTTTTCCTACTTCGAGATATTGCTTTTCATAAAAAGTCTGAATACTTGTAACCTCTTTTGGAGAGTATTCATTGCCATACACATCGTGATGTGCATAAAGTATTTCCTGATCCAAACCGTGCAAGAGCCCCAGTGTGTAGCCGTGCATAAACTCACTATCCGTTTTAAGGTGGATGATGCCCTGTGGTTTGAGCACTTTTTTGTAGCGATTCAGAAATTCCCGGTTTGTTAGTCTGTGTTTGGTGCGTTTGTATTTAATTTGCGGGTCGGGGAAGGTTATCCAAATTTCTGAGACTTCATTTTGACTGAATAGATATTCAATCAGTTCAATTTGAGTGCGTATAAAAGCGACATTGGGTAAATTTTCTTCTAAAGCCGTTTTGGCTCCCCGCCAAAAACGAGCCCCTTTTATATCAATACCAATAAAGTTTTTATCAGGAAATTGATGTGCTAATGCGATAGTATATTCTCCTTTGCCACAGCCCAATTCCAAAACAATGGGGTGATTGTTTTTAAAGAAGTTTGAGTTCCAGTTGCCTTTTAAATCAAAAGTGCCTGAGGTGAGTTCTTCCCTTTTAGGCTGAATGACATTAGAGAACGTTTCATTCTCATTAAAGCGTTTTAATTTGTTTTTGCTTCCCACAACAATAAGATAAAGTTTTGGCAAAATTAAGGAAATAATACCCGGTGATAATAATGATTATCTTTGTTTTTATGCAGCAGCAAAAAACAATTTTAGTAGCACCTTTGCATTGGGGTTTGGGACATGCCGCCCGATGCATTCCCATTATCAACGCCCTTTTAGAGAGCAATTACAAGCCCTTGCTGGCTTCAGATGGTGCGGCACTTGCGCTGTTGCGAAAAGAATTTCCCAATTTAGAATGGGTTGAGTTGCCTTCTTATCAAATTACCTATGCCAAAAGAGCTTCCGGGTTTAAATGGAAATTGTTATTTGACAGCCCAAAAATGATGAAAGCTATTAAAGCTGAAAAAAAAATAGTAAAGCAATTGGTTTCAGAAGGTAAAATTCAAGGTATTATTTCTGATAACCGTTTGGGCGTGCGCAGCAAAAATGTTCCTTCCGTTTTTATTACGCATCAACTAAATGTGCTTACCGGAAGCACTACCTGGCTCAGCACAATGATGCATCTTGATTTTATTAAAAAATTTGATGCTTGCTGGGTACCAGACTTTGAGGGCATGGGCAATTTGAGTGGCAAACTGGGACATCCAGAGAGAACCCCTTCAAATGTTCAATATATTGGCCCTTTAAGCCGAATGAAGAAAAAAGAAACTGAAAAGAAATATGACATCCTGGTGTTGCTTTCCGGTCCCGAGCCGCAACGCACCTTTCTGGAGGAAAAGTTGATGCTTGAATTGCGTGGACTGGATAAAAAAATTCTTTTTGTGCTGGGTAAAGTAGAAGAGAAAATGCATTGTTATACTGAAGAGAATTTTAGAGTGTATAATTATATGGACTCAAAGGTTTTGGAAAAGGCGATTAACGAAAGTGAATTTGTTATTTCCCGATCGGGTTACACTACGATAATGGATTTGGCTGTTTTAGAAAAAAAAGCGTTTTTTATTCCCACACCGGGTCAATTTGAACAGGAATATCTTGCCAAAAGGCTAAAATCAAAAGGATTAGTTCCGTCGTGTAAACAGGAAAATTTTAAAGTGAGCAAACTCAACAGCAGCTTTTTATTTACAGGATTAAAAAGTCAGGAAAACCCTGTTGATTTAAGCTTGTTCTTTGGACTTTTCGAGGGTGAATGAAAATTCTGAGCCCACTTCTGGCTCGCTTTCAACATAAATTTTTTCGCCGTGAGCTTCCAATATATGCTTTACAATAGAGAGTCCCAATCCGGAGCCGCCTTCTTTTCTAGAGCCACTTTTATCCACTCTAAAAAAACGTTCAAAAATGCGGGTGAGATGCTCATTGGCAATACCTTCACCATTATCGGTAATCCTTACAATCACTTTGTTTTTGATTAAATCCTCTATACTCACTTCGGTTGTGCCTGCCTCTTTTCCATACTTAATTGAATTAACAATTAAATTTGTGAGCACTTGTTGTATGCGTTCCCGATCTGCATAAACAAAAACGGAATTTGAGTAGTTTTTGTCAAAAGTGAGGGTAATATTTTTTTTTGTTGCCTTCATTTCCAGTAAATCAAACACATTTTGAACCAATTCAATAATGTTAAATTTCTCTTTATAAAGATTTAAATCACCCATTTCCAGTTTGGTAATCATATCGAGGTCTTTAACAATGTAAATGAGTCGATCGACTCCTTTGCTAGCACGTTGCAAATATTTTCTTCTCACTGATTTATCTTTCATTGCACCGTCGAGAAGTGTGAGTATATATCCTTGAACTGTAAACAAGGGTGTTTTTAACTCGTGTGCTACATTGCCCATGAATTCTTTTCTATAAGCTTCTCGCACTTTGAGTGTTTCAATTTCCAGTTTTTTATTTTTAGCAAACTTTTCTACCTCACGAGTGAGGGAATCCATATCTGTAGTAATATGCTTTGGGTGTAAAGTTGAAGCATCAAGCAAACTCACATCGTTGTAAATTTTTTTAACTTGATTGTAAATAAAGTATTTTACACGAAATTGAATTATTAAAAAAGAGAAGAAAAAGAAGAAAATCCCAAAGGCACCAATGTAGTAAAAATTTAATATGTCAATTAAGAATAAAAAAAGGGTCAATAAAACAACCCCTGAGATACTAAGGTATAGAGATGTAAATACAGCAAAACGGTATGTTTTTTTTATTTTTTTGGACATTAAATAACAAATTTATACCCAACTCCCTTTACAGTTTTAAAACTTTTATCACCAATTTTTTCACGTAATTTTCTAATATGAACATCAATCGTTCTTCCTCCAACAACCACTTCGTTTCCCCAAACTTTATCAAGAATGTCTTCCCGCTTAAACACTTTGCCCGGTTTTGAGGCCAAAAGGGCTAGTAATTCAAACTCTTTTCGCGGAAGCGTAATTTCCTTTTTATTTTTAATCACTTTGTATTCCTCACGATTGATGACCAAGTTTCCTAAATTGACTGTTGCTTCCTCTGAGGTGGTTTCTTTGAATCGCCTCAATAAGGCTTTTACTTTACTTACCAGAACTTTGGGTTTTATTGGTTTGGTGATATAGTCATCTGCACCGGCTTCAAAACCGGCTACTTGTGAGTAATCTTCTCCTCTTGCAGTTAAAAAGGTTATGATTGTATTGGCTAATTCTGGTACCCCTCTCATTTTCTCACAGGCTTCGATACCATCCATTTCGGGCATCATCACATCGAGTATAATTAAATGAGGAAGATGTTTTTTTGCTTTTTTAACAGCTTCTATACCGTTTTCAGCTGTATAAACTTGATAACCTTCAGCAGTTAAATTGTATTCAACTATTTCCAGAATATCTGGCTCATCATCAACCAGCAAAATTTTAATGTCCTTTTTCTTCATAATATGATTTGATAAGTACTATTTTGATAAAGTAAAGATAGTATTAAATTACTTTCAGGTGAAAATTTGTGTGCGAATAATAACAATATGGTAACACTTTGATAAAATTAAGAAAAAAGGCAAGCCAAATAGCTATTGTTTTTGTTTTGAACATGTTACATAATTATTAATTTTTTTATAAAATGAGTATTTATTCATTTATGCAATTCTTTTTTTATACATTTGCACCATAAACAATCACACAAATTTTTTAAAATGAAAAAAATTACTTTATTCTTAGGCTTAGCCCTTATTTTCTCAATTCCAAATCAAGCACAGGATATTGTTGCTTACTGGAATCAAAACAGCAATGATTTACCAGGTGGCGGTTTTGGCTTTTTAGCTGATCCCGACGCTTTCCCACAAGCTGCTGATTTAGGAGCCGGCTCCTTAACTGTTGGTGGCGGAATTTTAGATGAAACAGAAACCAATGGAGATGGAGATCTTGTTTACCGATGGATTCCTAGTTTTGCCGGAACTGAAATCAACGCGGAAGTTGGAGATGTTTCAGGAGGTTCAATTTCTATTCAAGGTGGTACAGATAATGCAAACAATGGTTCTTACATCCAGTTTGAGTTTTCAATGACAAACAAAGAAAATCTAGAAATTAGTTATGCCACAAGAGGTACTGCTTCAGGTTTTAATACTCAAACCTGGTCTTGGAGTACAAATGGTACAGATTTCACAGATTTTGGAACTATTCCTGATACTAACGTTACTGATTTCTTTCTTGTTGAGGCTTCAGCCCCTGCTGATTTAGACAATGCTGCAACTGCATATTTGAGAGTAACTTTTGATGGTGCTACTACTACAAGTGGTAACAATAGACTTGACAACATAAAGCTGGTTGCAGGTACTTTAAGTACACAATCGTTTGATAAATTGAAAGTGGATATGTATCCCAATCCTGTTAGAAACGGTGTTGTAACTATTAAAACAAACAGCAATCAACCTCTTCAGGTTTCAGTATTTGACGTTTTGGGTAAGCAAGTAATCTCTAAAACAGTTTCAAACAACACATTGAATGTCTCAAACTTAAAGGCAGGAGTTTATTTAGTTCAGGTAACTGAAAACAATGCGACTTCAACTAAAAAGTTGATTGTAAACTAAGACATTTAAGTCATAAAATTTAAGAAAGCTTCCGTAAATTGCGGAAGCTTTTTTTATTTAAACAAGTCTGTTTTTTCAATGAGTTTGGATTCTATTTTTAAAATAAGGTCTTCAAAGGATTTTGAACAAAAAGCCTTAGAGGTTTTTCAACATCAATTTGAGAACAATGCCGTGTATCGTTCTTTTTGTGACTTGTTGTATAAGCATCCTGCAGAAATAAATACAATAAATGAAATACCGTTTTTACCCATTGAATTTTTTAAGTCAAAAAAAGTAGTCTCCTCATCAAGTAAACCACAAGCCATTTTTACAAGTAGCGGTACCACAAGAAGCCAAACAAGCAACCATTTTGTAACCGATTTAAACCTTTATAAACAAAGTTTCAATAAAGGGTTCAATCAATTTTATGGGCCTGTTGAAGACTTTGTTGTACTGGGATTGCTGCCTTCTTATCTAGAAAGAGAAGGATCTTCTTTAATCTATATGGTCAATGACTTTATCACTCAAAGCAATCATACCGAAAGCGGCTTTTACCTCAATCAATATGACCTGCTTGCTGAAAAATTAAAAAGTCTTGATGCCGCCGGGAAGAAAGTTTTATTGATTGGTGTTTCCTTTGCATTACTCGATCTTATTGAAAAACAGCGGTTTTCACTAAAAAACACCATCATCATGGAAACCGGTGGAATGAAAGGAAGAAGAAAAGAACTCATAAGAAGTGAGTTGCACGCTATTTTAAAAGACGGTTTTGGGGTTTCACAAATACACAGTGAGTATGGCATGACAGAACTTTT
>JANSXN010000128.1 GCA_024742935.1 Flavobacteriaceae bacterium | reverse complement strand
TTTTTTTAATTCTTTCACTGTAAGATAGCTTCCCTTAATCTTTCTGTGTAACATTCGATGACAATTTGCACAAACTAACGCTAAGTCGTCAAATGTGGTTTCCCTTTCTATTCCTAATCCAATTGGGATTTTGTGATGACACTCAATGAAGTTCCTGCCTACTTCGCCATATATTTTAAAGAAGTTTAGCTTACAGACTTCACAGTTAAGTGTGTCAGTTTTATACGCTCTATTTTTAAAAAGTCTTATTATTTCAGTATTTCGCTCATAATATCTATGCCTTCTAAGTATAACCTTTTCTCTGCCTTCCAATCCTTTCGTGTCGCTCTCAAAATTCATGTCTTTTAACCCTTTTAACTCTTCAGCTAAGCCAAAATATTTGTTTGAAAACATGGAAAAAAACTGGTGCTGTAACTTTTCAATAGGGATGTTCTTTTTGGTCACCATGTCCTTTATAAGATTTAAATCGCAAATAGCACCTCTGTTGGGCCGAAAAAAATCAAGTGTCTCAGGTTTTTGAATGCTTTGGATAGGGTTAGCAATTGCTATGACACACATTAGCCTACCAAAGCCATGCGGGGAGGAGGGGTCATTTACAATGATATTATCGATAGGTGATACCAAGTGTGTTAGGTATGTACCTTTATATTGCTTAATTGTTTGAAACAAAAGAATCAAATCACCGATATCAGGCTTATGGAGTGATGACTTGTGCTGATTGGATGTATGAAGAAGAAAACTTTCCCCTACCGATAAATCTCCATACGCAACTTCTGCCCCCTTACTACGGATAACATTTTTTACCCAAAGCAAATTGTGGGGTTGGAAATCGCCGATCTTTTCTTGTTGAAAGTAGATATTAACTGAAAAATTATAACCCTTAGAGTTACTCATTTCTTCCAAGGGATATGTCCTATTCAGAAAAGTGTTAAAATCATCTACAATGTCTTTGTTTAAAGTGAACCTTATTAGTTTGTTGCCATTGGGATATTGATAGTTTTGGTAAATGTTGAAGTGTAGACTTTCACTTAATGTAAATGTTTTAGCTCCGTAACCAACTACAATTTGAGAGATGGTATTAAGACTTGATTGCAATGTAGGAAAGGTATTAGAGTTGGCTTTCTCATGAATTTTTATCAGATAATTAGTACCTATTGTTAAACGAGCATTAGCTTTTATCATCTTTTTTTACATAAAACTATTTGTTTAAGTCTTTATTGTCAAATTTTTGCATTACCCCCCAACCACCTCCATTTTCCCCTTTTCTCCCACCGGGTTACCCATAGTGCCATTTTTCTCCCACCATCTCCCACCGTACATTAATTTGGGCATTCCACAATAAAATGCCGTAAAACCCGGCCTCGGGTTGGGGTTTTGTCGTCTTACCTTTACCCTGCCCAAATCTACCTGTTGCTATAGAAATTGCCCCGCCAAAATATCGCTAAAGCTTCACTATCAAAGGCCTGTGTAAAAACATAGGCCGCCTGTTGATAACTTTTATCAGGTCAAAAGGTGGGAAAAAGTGGTAGGAAGTGGAATAAAATGGTATATTAGCCGTTGTATTCTATAAAAACCACCAATGGCGGGCTTGTTAGGCGAACATATTTGTAATCTGGACAGTAAAGGACGGCTGAAGTTTCCTGCCGCCCTCAAGGGCCAGGTATCGCCTGCCATCAACGGCCGTTTTGTCATCAACCGTGGTTTTGAGAAGTGTTTGACCATTTACCCTTTTGACGAGTGGGAGAAGGTGGCCGCGCGAGTGAACAAGCTAAACACCTTTGAGCGGAAGAAAAGAGAGTTTGCCC
>JANSXN010000117.1 GCA_024742935.1 Flavobacteriaceae bacterium | reverse complement strand
GAGCACTTTCAGAACAATATGTTTTACAACAATTAAAAACTTTTGCAAACCTGCCCATTTATTACTGGTCTGCAGATAATGCACGCGCAGAAGTAGATTTTACAATTCAGGTGGCAGGAGAAGTGATACCCATCGAAGTAAAAGCAGAGGAAAACCTTCAGGCAAAGAGTTTACGTGTCTATGCTGAAAAGTTCAATCCCAAAACAATACTTCGTGTTTCGATGGCAAACTATCGCGAAGAAGATTGGATGCAAAATATTCCACTTTATGCGCTTCCTTTTTATATATCAGATACTATTGGACAAAATATGTAAAAGTGAGCGAGGGCACTCAGATTGGCATTCATGCCTGTTTCATTCCCGGTATCAAAATAGGCAAATGGTTTACCATAGGCGCCGGCGCCGTCATCATCAAAGACGTCCCTGATGGGGTGACTGTCCTCCTTCGCTATCCCCCTTCGCTTAAGCTTCGGAGAATAAAAAAGCTTCGGAGGATGAAAACCTTCTGAGGATAAAATTGGTGGGCAATCCGGGGCGGTAGGTTTAGTATTTAAAGTACCAAGCTCCAAGCACCAAGCTCCAAGCACCCATCCTTCACCGCTTAAGGGCGGTTTCAGATGGCGAGGCAAATTCCAAAACTGTCACCCTGAGCTTGTCGAAGGGCAAATTCCAAGAAAAAGAATCTGCGCACATCTGCGTGATCTGCGGGCTATTGAGTTGATTGTTAAATGAAAGTGTTTTGTAGAAATACTAAAATAAAAGGTCCAATCACGAAGTGTGCGTCTTTTAGCAAATCGTTTTGTATCGTTTAGATTCGTTTAGAAGTGTTTTTGCTTTTCCAAATGTTAAAATTTTTCAATTTTCGTCATTTTGATTAACAAAATGGTGTTAATAAACTTTAAATAATTGTTTGTCAGTTTAATATAATTTTTTTATTAATCAAAATAAAGAGCACTTTTTTGTAACAAAAGATTTAAATTTTTAAACTAAACCTTATATTTGATTCAATATAATCCATTATTGGTCAGAAACCTTTAAATGGGATAGCTCAAAAAAGAACGCAAGTTTCTAGCCGCCAGTACTTTTTGAGCTTTTTTTATGCCTTTTATCGATGAAATTCGGAGATTTCTTACATATTATTCCTACACAACTTCCGGGAAATTTTGGGTTGGGTTGCCAAAATCGGAACATTCAAGTGGTTTTTTAAAAACAATAGGGAGTTGCATGCAAAACTCTAGGTGTTTTTAAAAAAAGATGGTTTGTTTTTGAAAAAAGTCTTCGTGTTTTTTGAGTAAGAACAGGGTCTTTTTTTGTAGATGGATGAGGAAATGGGGTAAAAAAAAAGGTTTCGTTTTTAAAACGAAACCTTTAAAGGAAATAAAATCAAAATAGAGCAAGTTTCTAGCCGCCGATTAATTTAAATTTCATCACCTTAAGCGCATCTTTCACTCTTCGTCCGGGACGGTAGTTGATGTGAGCGCTTTTCACATTTGAAATAGTCACTTCTTCGAGCGTTTCGCTTCCTTCAGATTTTACACCCACCTGGAAGTTCCCGAGAATACCTAACTGCACCACACGTCCCTGTGCCATTTCGTCCATCATATTGTGCACCAAAGCACTCAATACAGCAAGACAGTCCGGTTCACGAACGGTGGATTGGTTAGAGATCAAATAAGCCAGTCTTTCTAAGTCTGTGAGACCGTCCTTTTTCGTTTGGACGTAAAACTTTTCCGGCGCCAGCGGGTCCTGAGGGTTCTTTCTCGATTTAATTGATATTGATATCATAAAAAAAATAATTTAAAAATAGTATTTGCAATGCTTTGTGTCTGCGAGGGTGTTTTAAGTTTGTTAAAACAGTCTGTTTTTTGGCCATTGCTTTTTCCTAAAACAGTATCCTCTTTTTCGTTTTTATTTAATAGTTCATAGGCATCTTATTTTTAATAATTATTGTTTCAACTACTGCTTCATCCTAAGTGATAAATACACTGTGAATCAGACATTCAAATATGAAAAAAAGAAATTATTTAAAAGAGAAAATTTTATAAACGTTGTCAACAAAGTTCTCAACATGCTAAGAGTCAGGCGTTCATGATGTTTTGTTAAAATATTTATTTAAGTAATTGAAAATGAGTTTATTAAATTTAAATTATTGTGTTTATCAACACTTTGCATAATTCCTTTTGAAACGCCAGTAAAATAAGGGGTTTAGCGGTTTTTTTAAATTGTAAAAATTAGGAGTAAAAATCATTGTGAATTCTAGTAAAAACAGGGAGTTATTAAACATTTATTTTATAAAATACGCCCAAAGATTTTTTTTTGAGGAGCTATTTTTTAATATATGCATCTAAAATCCGCCTTGTCCTGGGAAAAAGTCTAAAAGTTGAGCATTGTCCAAATCATTTCTGACTCAAGTTTATTACTCTATATTCAATGATGTAAATAACAGGAATCAGCGAGAACCCTTTTTTCTCGCAGATTACCGCAGATTTAAAAAACGCTGATTACCGCTGGTAAAGTCTTCGGTCATCGGTCTTCGATCACATCAGAAAACCGACAATCCACAACCGAACACTGATCACTGAACTCCACACCCTTTAGTAGTTCACCTCCGGATTCAGTAAATAATATGTACTTCTACCACCCGCATTCCCTTTGATTAAAATTCCTTTTTGCATCAAGTGGGTGATGTCTCTCAAGGCTGTATCAGGAGATGTCTTTGTGATTTTTGCCCATTTGGAACTTGTCAAGTTTCCTTGAAAGTCATCAAGCAGTAAGTTGAGCATTTTCTTTTGTCGTTCATTACCTATCAGGCCGACATTCCTCATCCAAAATTGGTGTTTGTGTACCACTTTATCGATAATCGTATGAGAAGAGATGAGTGCTTGTTTTAAACACTCCAAAAACCAAACAATCCATTCGGTGATATTTAAATCTCCTTTTTGGGTGCGCTCTAAAAGCGTATAGTAGTTCTTTCTTTGTTTTTTGATTTCAGCAGACATACTGTAGAATCGTTGATTGACCCCATCAGCTTTGGAAAACTGCATATCGGCAATAGCTCTTGCGATACGTCCGTTTCCGTCATCAAAGGGGTGAATGGTCACAAACCACAGATGAGCAATGGCTGCCTTAAGAATAGGATCAGATTTTGTTTCGGTATTAAACCAGTCAAAAAAGAGGTTCATTTCCTGTTCCAGGCCTTTGGCTTTTGGTGCCTCATAATGAACTTTTTCCTTGCCCATTCCTCCTGAAACCACCTGCATATCACCGGT
>JANSXN010000075.1 GCA_024742935.1 Flavobacteriaceae bacterium | reverse complement strand
TTGAGTTGTCTTCTTGTTATGATTGGAATATACTATTGTCAAAGTATGACTGCGAAAATAACACTTGGTTTAAGGCTCAATACCTAAATTCTTGTTAAATAAAACCCAATAATTGATAAATAGAAATGCCTTATTTTACTATCATAGAAAGTGATTAATTGTTTTAAACAAAATCAAATTTGTAAAGAAGAAGAGAGAGTATTCCAAAAAGCATAATAAGCTTGAGAAGGGATGATAATTTTCTGAAATTTTCTTTTTTTTCTGCTGAAAAAAGTTTGATACAAAAATAGAGTAGTGGGCCTATGATTAAAAATAGAAAATAAAGCATGGCAATCGTTTGTCTGTAAAGCGAGGTATACATATAAGTTAAAATTAGTACTGTTGTGAAAACAGCTAATACAAAGACAATCATAGCCGCTCTTTTTCGGCCAATAAGTATGGGTAAGGTTTTGAGGCCACCATTTTTATCACCATTTATGTCTTCAATGTCTTTAATAATTTCGCGCAACAGCGTCAATAAAAAAGCAAAAAGGGCGTATTTTAAAAGAATTGAAAACACTTCCTTGTGTTGAATAATATTCTGTGAGCTAATGTTTGGAAAAAGCTCAAACAAGCCCACAATGAGTATTGATGTAGCCACCAAAAAGGATATGACTCCATTCCCAACAATCATAACCGATTTTAAAAAAGTAGCATAGATATACAACAAAGCAGCTAACAAAATAAATAAAGCTGAAAATCCGGGATAGCCAACAAAATTTGAAAGGTAAAAACCAAGGCAAACCCCGGTTGCGGTAAAAAAGATATAGTAATTGTAAGCCATTTTTTCAGAAATGTACTTGCTCACAATTTGTTTATCAGCTTTGTTGATCGCATCAATGCGCACATCAAAAATATCATTGATTATATAGCCGCCGGCAGCTATACAAAGCGTTGCAACCAGCAGTAAACCAAAATGAATATTTGAAAGCGTGGTCTCCAATTGATATGCTTCAAAAAGCACATACTTGATGAGACACTGAATGAGAACAATAAACAATAAGTTTTTGTATCTAATTAGTTTTAGAAGCTGCATGGTTTGGTATTGGGTTTTTTATACAGACCTTTTCAATCTACTCTTGCATCAAGATTGTTATTCCATTTTCCCTGAACACGAAGTACTTGTTCAATTACATCACGCACACAACCTTTACCCCCTTTTCTATGAGAAATGTATTTTGAAATGGCTTTGATTTCAGGGACAGCATCTTGGGGACAAGCGGGAAGCCCCACTTGCTGCATCACATACAAATCTGGAATGTCGTCTCCCATATACAATGCGTTTTCAGGCTTAATTTGGTAAACATCAAAATATTCATCTAGCGTTTCCGTTTTGTGTTGAACACCCAGGTGAATGTCTGTAATGCCAAGCGCACGAAGACGTTTGCGCACTCCCTCATTACTGCCACCGGAAATAATGCACACATTATATCCTTTATCAACAGCTGTTTTCAAAGCATAACCGTCTTTTATATTCATTTTACGAAGCAGTTGCCCATCTGTAGAGATGCTCACTGTGCCATCGGTCAAAACCCCATCCACATCAAAAACAAATGTGGTAATGTGTTGCAAAAATTCTTTATAGCTTTTCTCTTCCATATGTTTCTGTGATTGCTAGTGATAAAAGTCTGTATATATCTTTTTGAATGGGTGCATCCAGTAAATCGAGGTGTTTTTTCATGGTAGTTGTATCATTTCTTTTTGCCGGTCCCGTTTGCATTTCCATGGGTGTATCTCGTTCAATTTTTGAGGCAGTTTCTTTTATTAAAGGTTTTAAAATTGAAAAGGGTAGTTGGTTATTTTCAGTAATCTCATGCCCAATATGATAGAGGTGATTGACAAAATTACAAACAAAAACAGCTGCTAGGTGCAGGTGTTTTCTTTTCTCTGAATCAATTTCATAAACCGCACTTGAGATGGTTCGCGCCATTGTTTTTAAGAGCTCAAGATCTTTTTGATTTGTGGCTTCAAGGCACAAGGGAATATCATTGAAATATACCTTTCGGTTTTTGGAAAATGTTTGTAAAGGATAAAAAACACCCTGTCTGTTTTTTGAATTGAGCTCATTTAATGAAACACTACCTGAAGTGTGAACCACAAATCGGTTTTCAAAAGGCAAGTTATCAGAAATTTGGGAAACCGCATCATCGGGAACTGCTATGATATAACAATCTGCATCTTCAAGTTGGTCGAGTTGAGTGGTTTTGCTTCCGCGAAAGCGAATCTCTCTCAATCCTTTCTCACTGCGATTGTAAACCTGAACGACTTCAATTGCTGAGACATTTTCAAATGCAGCAAGCAGGTGTGAGCCAATATTTCCGGTGCCTATAATAACAATGCGAATCATTTGGCTAAAATAAGGAAGAAATCTGATTTAAAAGCTTGTGTTGGCGGATGATTTATACAGGGGAATGTTCTGGTTGATTTTATCATTTTATTATTTTCATTAGGATTGATAAAAACTTTATAAATTAATTAATATTTAACTATTTTGAGAGGTCATTTAAACATATTTAATCGACAAAATTCAGTAAATTTGCGCCAATTTGTTGATCCCTCAATTTGTAATCATGCTCAAAAAGATTGCTTCTATTTTATTCTCCACAAGGCTTACCGGAATTTTATTCATAGTTTTTGCTGTAGCAATGGCCATTGGGACATTTCTCGATATGCAACAAACAACCTCCCCAACACCTTATTCAAGGACATTGGTTTATAACGCCTGGTGGTTTGAGGCCATTATGGGCTTGTTTGTCGTCAATTTTATAGGAAATATTTTTAGATACCGCTTGCTGCGAAAAGAAAAATGGGCCACCCTTTTAATTCACTTGTCTTTTATCTTTATTATTTTGGGTGCTTTCATCACTCGCTATATTGGTTATGAAGGTGTGATGCCTATAAGAGAAGGTGAGACAGAGAATGTGATGCTGTCTGAAAAAGTGTATTTAACGACGATGATTGATGGTGATTTTGAAATAAATGGCGTGCCGCAACGACGGATTTTGGAAGAACGATTGATGTTGTCTGAACGGTTGAAAACAAATTTTAAAATTAAAACCGATTATAACAAACAACCTGTTACTATAGAGTTTGTTGATTACATTAATAATGCAAAAGAAACTCTCATTCCTGATGAAACCGGAGAGCCTTATTTAGAGCTCGTTGAAGCAGAAGGAGGCAACCGGCATTCCCATTGGTTAAAAGAAGGTCAGGTCTCAAGCATTCACGGAGTGCTCTTTGCGGTCAATAACTTTACAGAAGGTGCCATAAACATTCTAGTTGACGAAGAAAATGGATATCAAATACAGTCTCCATTTATAGGAGACTTTATGAGAATGGCCGATGAGTTTCAAGGAGAAGTTGTTCAAGATAGTTTACAACCCTTGCAATTAAGATCACTTTACCAACTTGCAGGATTGTCATTTGTGATTCCACAACCCTTAACCAAAGGAACATTTGATTTGGTTAAAGCCACTGAGGATCAACCATCACAAATGAATGCTTTGGTTCTAAAAGTGACAGCTAATCAAGAGGCAAAAATTGTTAAAATGCTGGGTGGTCAAGGTTTTGTTCCAAAACCTACTAGTGTTAATGTGGGTGGACTTGATTTTCATTTCACATATGGTTCTAAAGAAATGGAACTTCCATTTAGTATCACACTGAATGACTTTATCGCAGAAAAATATCCCGGAACCGAAAAAGCCTATTCGTCATTTATGAGTAAAGTGACTGTGAATAACCCTGATGAAACCTCGTTTGATTATGACATTTTTATGAATCATGTTCTTGACCACAAAGGGTATCGTTTTTTTCAAGCGAGTTTTGACCCCGATGAGTTGGGAACGATACTTTCTGTAAATCATGATTTTTGGGGAACCTGGATAACTTATATAGGTTATATATTGCTATATATAAGTTTAATGGCAATATGGTTTGATCCCAATTCCCGCTTTGGTGCTTTGAAAAAAATGCTCGATAAAGTCAAAGTTAAAAAGGAAAAACTAGCAACTATTGCGTTCCTTTTGATGGGAAGTGTTATGATGGCACAAGAGGGACATCAACATCAGGATGTGAACTATGAGCAGTTAGACTCTATTATTTTTGCCAATCAGGTGGATAAAGAGCATGCAGCAAAATTTGGAAGACTTCTTATTCAAGATGAAGGAGGAAGAATGAAGCCTGTAAATACCTTTGCTTCAGAACTATTAAGAAAAGTAAGTAAAAGCGACCACTATAAAGGACTAGATGCCAATCAGGCATTTTTATCGATGAGTGAATTTCCCAGAATTTGGGTTGAAATTCCCTTGATTAATTTAAAAAGAGGAAATGACAGCATTCGCAAAATTATTGATGTGCCTGTTGAAACTAAAAAGGTCTCCTTGATTAAAATGTTTGACGAGCAGGGGAATAGTAAAATTGGTCCTTATCTTGAAGAGGCCTCAAAAAAGTCGACACCCAATCAATATGAGAAAGACCTTTTAAAAACCTATGAAAGCCTTTATTTGCTAAATCAAGGTTTGAGTGGTAGTATTTTGAGAATTTTTCCGATTCCGGGAGATGAAAATAAAACCTGGGTGTCTTTCCCGGAACTTGAATTTGCCGGAATTCAAGGTGCCGATTCACTATTTACAAGGAATATCCTGCCACTCTATTTTCAGTCTTTAAGAGAAGCAAGAGTGTCTGGCGATTATTCAAAGCCCAATGAGTACATAGAAAACATAACCAGCTATCAAAAGCGTTATGGTAGTGATATTATGCCAACTGAAAGAAGGATAGAAGCTGAAATACTTTATAATCAAGTTGATATATTCAATAGATTGTATAAATATTTTCTTTTGATTGGTGTGTTGATGTTTGTTTTTTTAGTGATTCAAATATTGAAAGACAAAAACAAAACACTTGACCTTTTGGTTACTATATGTAAATACATCATTTGGGTTTTCTTTGTGTTGATGACACTCGGACTCATTCTAAGGTGGTATATAAGTGGTCATGCTCCCTGGAGTGATGCTTATGAGTCTGTAATTTATGTTGCTTGGGCTACCGTGTTTTTTGGTCTTGCTTTTGGAAGAAAATCAAATCTTACTGTTGCATCAACTGCCTTTGTAGCAGCCATCGTTTTATGGGTAGCACATCAAAACTGGATGGATCCTGCCATTACACCACTTGTTCCTGTGTTGGATTCTTATTGGTTAATGATTCATGTTTCCGTGATTGTAGGTAGTTATGGGCCGTTTACCTTAGGGATGATTTTAGGAATCGTTTCCTTGTTGTTGATGATCCTTACCAATGAAAAGAACAAGCATAAAATGGACCTTAACATTAAGGAATTAACAATTATTAGTGAACTTGCCTTGATTCTAGGAATAGGTTTGTTAACCATCGGAAACTTTTTGGGAGGTATGTGGGCCAATGAGAGTTGGGGACGCTACTGGGGATGGGATCCAAAAGAAACCTGGGCGCTTATAAGCATTATGGTTTATGCGTTTGTGGTTCACATGCGATTGATTCCCGGTTTACGAAGTCGCTGGTTTTATAATGTAATGGCCATTCTTGCGTTTGCATCGATTATGATGACCTATTTTGGTGTTAATTTTTATCTGGTAGGGCTTCATTCTTATGCGAGTGGAGATAAACCCATCACACCCGGTTTTGTTTATTACTCACTCCTTTTTGTGGTAATTTTATCGACCCTGTCTTATTTTAAACACAAAAAATATTTTAGTAAGAAATAGTAATTAGCGGTGACCTTTTTTTCTGTTTACACGCACAAGAAGCACTTCAACCTTAGGGTCTTTGAGTGCTTTTCTTGTTTGAATAAAGTTTTTAAACATTCTTGTGGTAAAGGTTTTATCAATTGACCAAAGGTATTTTGTTTGCTCCGGAAAATTAGAGGCTATGATTTCATAATCCACTATATTGGTTGAAATAGAAGAAGGGGTTTGGGATTTGATTTCTATTTTGATTTCTTCAATTTTCTTTGAAAGCTCTTCCGGCGAAAGTCTATAAAGAAAAGCAGGTAAATAATAACTTGTTTTGAATCCGGCTTCTTGATATAGTTTTAAGTATTCTGGATATTGTGATTCAACGATGATATTATTTTTATTGAGTTGGTATTTTTCAGTCAAAAAAAGCAATCGATTTCTAGCTGTTTTTACATTTTCAGAATCAAGGTTTTTAAAATCAAGCCAGATTCCCAACTCATTGGTTTGATTTATATGAGAAAGGTATTCTTCCAGATTTAAATGGATTGATTTTGCCGGCGGATGGTTTACATCAAAGGTTTTTGTAGTGCTATTAAAAACAATGTCCAGTTCAATACCTACATAGTTTTTTTGAGTGTGTTCGAGCTTTTCGATACTGTTTACTCTATGAGCCCATAATTTGCTTGAATAGCCAATATGGTCTATTTTAAAAGTAGCTTTTTTATAGAAAAAGACTGCTATAAATAGGAGTATTAAAATGATAACACCTTTTGTGAAACTACCTAGTGTCATAATCTACTTCTTTTCTTATCATTCTTTTTCTTTCCTTAAAAAAGGCGTTAAAAATGCTCCTTTCGGGTTGAAACTGGTTGAAATTAATTTGAGATAAATCTGAAAAACTATGAATAAAGTCATCAAGCATATATTTTCTGTTTTGATAGCTTTTTAGCTTTTCAAAATTGGAAAATGACTGTCTAAACTTTTCTGAAGTCCAAACAATAAAAGGAATTTCAAACATGGGTTTTGTGGCATGGTATTCATTATGGCCCACAAAATCCATATCTTGAAAAACCTCATCACCATGATCTGAAAAATAAATAACAAAGGCATTTTCATTCCGTTTTTTAACTTGATTAATAATTGACCTTACGATAAAGTCATTGTATAAAATAGCGTTATCATAATGGTTGATTTCTTCTCTACTTCTTGCTGAGGGGAATTTTGTAATCGGATTATCTGTAAATTTTTGAAAACTTGGAGGATACGAAAATTTATAGGAAATATGTGTTCCATAGAGATGTACAAATAATATTTTCTTTGAGTCTTTTTTGTCTAAAACTTGCTCAATAAATGGCAAAAGCATTTCATCATATTCAGTTTGTTTGTTAGTAAGTGCATTGGTGAAAAACTGTTCTTTGGTGGCTTTACTAATGGCTGTAACTAGTGTTTCATGAATACCAATGGGTTGTTGATTTGAAATCCAAAAAGTAGAAAAGCCGGCGGCATTGGCGAGTTGAACCACACTCCCGCAATGAATGACATCTGGGTTTTCATAATTGGAAAGTGATAGTACTTTATTGAGTGAGGGGATGGTATGTGTGTGTGGAGCAATTACATCGTTAAAAACCAACAACTCATCTTTAATTTCAGAAAGCAAGGGGTTTGTGTCGCGATAATATCCATAAAGCCCCATATTTCTTGAAGAGGTTGATTCACCAATAATTATTACATAGGTTTGTGGTTCATCTAGTGATGTAACATTCTGTAATTGTTCATTTCTTTGATTGACAAGGTTGGTCTGGAAAAGGGCTTGTGCTTCATTGTAAGTTATATATGCATCTTTAGCTATGTACAGTATATTATTGTGCTTAAGTTTCCAGTTTATAAGATATATGGAGCTTAAAATACCAATAAGTAGAACCAGATATACTCCTGTTCCTAAAAGGTTAAATTTTGGAAGGTAAAAAAGTATTCTTTCTTTCTCGTATACATAATTTAATTGTTTAAAAGTAAGTAATAAGAAGAGTATGAATACTATTGAAATAATAAACAATTTTAAATCAAAAAATGTAGCCAGAAATTGTGATGATTCAGAGCCCGTTGTTTCAAAAAGTATATAAAAGGCAGAAATGGTAACTTTAGATTGGTATAAATAATAAAAAGCGGTTTTTAGAAACGAAATCAAAAAAAGAAAACTTATAGAAAAGTAACACCACGATATCCTCAAAACCCCTCTAAAGAGAATAATTCCAAAAGCATATACCACAGTTGAAAAAAGAAAAAACTCAACAATTTCTTTGATGAAATACCTGGTTTGTGTGGTATAAAAGAATCCAATGCTCAAGAAAATCAAAACCGGCATATAAGCCAGTAAAAGAAGTGAAATGAACGATTTTTTAAAAATAGGCATAAGAAAAGGGTTTCAAGTTTGTAAATATAGACAAAACAAGAAACCCTTGAAAAAGCTTAGCAATCTTTAATTGTAAACATAATCAGGTTGTTCATCAATCATTCGTTGATCTTCTTGAATTTGTTCACTGATGTCAAGTTTTTTATAAAGTTGTTTTGTTATTTTTTCAACTTCTTTTTCGCTTATGTTAAGTTTGATTGCAATTTTTGCATTGTCTTTTCCTTTGGAAATATGTGTTAAGATTTTAGTTTCCAGATTACTTAAGTCATGAAGGTTGACCAAATTTTCTAAATATAAATCATCGACCATTTGAATGTTATCCGGACTTCTTAAAAGTTCTATGCGTTTTAGATAAAGCCTCATCTCAATTTGCATCATTTCATTTTCTTCTTTTAAAGCTCTCATTCTGTACATAATTGCATATGTTAAAACAAGCATTTCAAAAATGCCTGCAGTTTTTATATGAACCGGCGTGACACCTAAAAAGGTAATTCCAAATCCTGTCAAAACATAATAATCAACCATTAATATAAAAAGTAAGCTATAGGCAATCACATAAAATCTGGCATACACTTTTTCTTTGAACAAAAAAGCGCCTGCAATCAAATAATTTAGCAATACAGCCCATATAAAGGCATTGCCAATTGCTGCAAATATCCAATCATTAGTTATCCAATAACTTATAAACGAAATGAGTGAAGCACTAATTAAAGCCGCTGTTAACCATTTAAGTTTTGGCATCAAGTCATCTAGTTTTAAGAACTTTGTTGCAAAATGCGATGCAAACAATGCTACAGATAGATGTAATAAAGGTTCCAGATATTTAATTGTGAAAACTGAATCATATCCCATGAGTCTGAAAAGGCCGTCACTGTAGAAGAAAGACAATGTGATTGTTGTTAAAACTGCACTGTAATACAAAAACACCTTTTCATCAAACAAGAAAAAGCACATTAGATTTATGATAATTACCATAATAGCAAATCCATAATAAGAGCCTAACTTAAATAGAGATTGCTGATTTGCTTTTGCAAAATTTTCTTCTGAAGTTATTTGTAATGGAAAAAATGCCTCTTTTTCAAAATTTACATACAAGTAAATTGGATATTCCTCAAATTCGTCCAAACGAAAAGAAGGGTATCTTGTGTAGGAAATTTCTTCAATCTCTTTTTTGGACGCTGAAAATAACTTCAAATTATTGAGATGTGCAGTCGGGATATGTAACACACTTCCGGTGTTGGCTTTATTAGTAATTTTAAACCAATAAGCTCCATTTTCTAAACCAAAATTATTTTTACTAAATGGTTTAAAATCAGCACTTAACACATCTTCAATTTGTAATTTTTGTTGTGTTTCCTTTAAAAATTGAACTGAATTTTGAGCAAATAAATTGGCACAAAAAAGCAGTAAAACACTAAGGTAAATAGTTCTCATAGGTTAAATTTTAATACGATTTGGGATTACTAATATATATAAAAATTCATTTAATCCTATAAAAATAACACTTTATCGATAAAAAATTAAAATTAATACATTTGAGCAAGTAGCTTAAATTGAGAAACTTGAAAAGTAAATCACACAAAAATATCATCATAAATAACTATTAATCAAATATTTATGATGATAAAAATGTAATTATTACTTTCTAGGGAATTGAAATATAAACGTTAAAAATTTTAACATTTAGTAAATCATATTTTCGGGTTTTACCCATTCATCAAACTCTTCCTCAGTTAGATAGCCTAAATTGACTGCTTCCTCTTTGAGGGTTGTTCCATTTTTATGGGCTGTATTGGCAATTTCTGCAGCTTTGTAATAGCCAATTTTTGGGTTTAATGCTGTTACTAACATTAAAGAATTATTTAGCTGCTTTTCAATTACTTTGTGATTGGCTTCGATACCTTTTGCACAATGTTCATCAAATGAAAGACAAGCATCACCCAGTAATTGTGCAGACTCTAAAATATTTGCAGCCATCACCGGCTTGAATACATTAAGTTCATAATGGCCCTGCATGCCACCCACAGCAATGGCCATGTCATTGCCAATAACTTGAGCACAAACCATAGTAAGGGCTTCACTTTGCGTTGGGTTTACTTTTCCGGGCATAATAGAAGATCCCGGTTCGTTAGCCGGAATTATTAATTCGCCAATTCCACTTCGGGGTCCACTTGCCAACATTCTAATATCATTTGCTATTTTGTTCAAAGAAACTGCAAGTTGTTTTAAAGCGCCATGGGTTTCAACGATAGCGTCATGTGCTGCCAATGCTTCAAATTTATTTTCTGCGGTTTTAAAGGGCAAACCGGTAAACTTTGCAATATATTCTGCAACTCGTTTTGAGTAGCCTTTTGGTGTATTGATTCCTGTACCTACAGCAGTACCACCCAAAGCAATTTCTGAAAGATGGTCAAGTGTGTTGTTCAATGCCTTTAAGCCGTGATCGAGTTGGGAAACATATCCGCTAAATTCCTGTCCCAAAGTAAGGGGAGTGGCATCCATCAAATGAGTGCGGCCAATTTTTACTACATCTTTAAAGGCCTCAGATTTCGCTTTAAGCGTATTTCTTAATTTTGTTACTCCCGGAATGGTTACTTCAATTATTTTTTTATATGCTGCAATATGCATTGCTGTTGGGAAAGTATCGTTTGAAGATTGGGATTTATTTACATCATCGTTGGGTTGGAGTGTTTTTTCACCTTCTCCTATTGATTTTCCGTCAAGTTGGTGGGCACGGTTTGCTATTACTTCGTTGACGTTCATATTGCTCTGTGTGCCACTTCCGGTTTGCCAGATAACCAATGGAAACTGCTCATCGTGCATCCCTTCCAGAATTTCATCACATACTTTAGCAATTAAATCACGTTTTTCTGAAGTTAAATCACCTAACTCTCTGTTTGTATAAGCAGCAGCCTTTTTTAAATAAGCAAATCCATAAATGATTTCCAGGGGCATTGATGCTTGAGGACCAATTTTAAAATTATTCTTAGATCGTTCAGTTTGAGCTCCCCAAAGCTTTTCAGCAGGAACTTTTACTTCGCCCATTGTGTCTTTTTCGATTCTATATTCCATAGTTTTGATGCAAAATAATTAGCAATGCAAAAGTACAAAAAAGCAATACTTCCATCAGCGTAAATAAATAGAATTTTGAAGTATTTGGATATAAAAAAACGGCCTTTTGGTAAAAGCCGTTTATAATAGTATTTAAAGGAAAAAACTAAGAAAACATTGCCGCTACTTTTTCTGCCTTTGGAGTATCAGTATAGTCATAGAAGCCTTCCTTGCTTTTTATGCCCAATTTTCCGGCCATTACCATATTAACGAGAAGGGGGCAAGGAGCATATTTGGGGTTTTTAAATCCGTCGTACATCACATTGAGAATAGATAAACACACATCAAGACCAATAAAATCGGCTAGTTGTAAGGGGCCCATTGGGTGCGCCATACCCAGTTTCATTACGGTATCAATTTCCTCTACACCGGCAACACCATTGTAGAGTGTTTCTATGGCTTCATTTATCATAGGCATCAGGATACGGTTTGCAACAAAGCCGGGGTAATCATTTACTTCAACAGGAATTTTACCTAGTTTTTTTGATAATTCAGCGACTGTTTGATAAACCTCTGCAGAGGTATTGTACCCTTTAATGATTTCAACAAGTTTC
>JANSXN010000067.1 GCA_024742935.1 Flavobacteriaceae bacterium | reverse complement strand
ATCGTGTGTCACAAAAATGGCCGTAACTCCAGCTTTTTTCACAATATCAAAAACTTCATTGCGCAACTGGGCGCGTAACATCGCATCCAGATTACTAAAAGGTTCATCGAGAATGAGTAAAGAAGGATTTGGCGCCAAAGCTCTCGCTAAAGCTACACGCTGCTGCTGTCCGCCGGAGAGTTGATGTGGATAGCGGTCTTTCATCTCTAAAAGGCCTACCAGTTCCAGTACTTCACGTGCACGCTGTTTTTTGTTTTTTAGTTTTGAAATCCCGTAAAGGATGTTTTCTTCCAGCTTTAAATGCGGGAATAGGGCATATTCCTGAAATACAAAACCGATGTTTCGTTTTTCAGGTGCTACATTTTTTTTAATTGAGGAAACAAGCTTTTCATTAATCTCGATTGTTCCCGTATCAGGAGACTCCAATCCGGCAATTAGACGTATTAAAGTTGTTTTTCCACTACCACTTTCGCCTACAATGGCATAAACGTCGCCTTCGTTAAGATGAAAACTTACATCTTTTAACGCAAAGGATTTTCCTTTGTCAAAACTTTTGGAAAGTGATTCTACGTTGAGCATAGTTATTTACTTACTAATAATTTATTCAAAAATATCACAGGAACAGCAGCCGTAAAGATAATAAATAACGACGGAATAGCCGCCTCCATCACCCGTTCATCACTCGCATACTCAAAGGCTCTTACCGCTAGGGTATTTACCTGAAAAGGTTTAAGTATAAGTGTTAATGGCAATTCTTTTAAAACATCTACAAAAACAAGTATAAAGGCACTAAGCATTCCGGTTTTTATAAGTGGATATTCAATCTTAAAAAAGGTCTTGAAATTGCCCACTCCCAGTGTTTTTGAAGCGTCAGGAATCGCATTGCTTACTTTGAGTGTAGTAGATTCTATAGGGTTGTAAGCCACTGCAAGAAATCGTACGGCATATGCATACACAAGTGCAAACAAAGTGCCGTGAATGATAAAACCGGTTGTGTTACCAGAAAGGGAAGTAATCAAACCCATCAACCATCTGTCTAATGCCAAAGTGGGAATCATAATACCAATTGCAATAACAGCTCCGGGTATTGCATATCCAAGCACCCCTAATCTTGAGAGGTTTTTTATAAACCCAATGCGATTCCATTTTGCAGAGAATATGAGTAAAGTAGCAAAAATAACTGTAACTGTTGCCGTCAAAAATGCGATTCCAAAAGTTTGAAGAGAAAGTATTACAAATGTAGCATCAAATACAGAGCTATAGGTTAAAACCGCCCAGTATATCAGTTGAGCTAACGGAATTAAAAAACCAAAAAGAACCGGAGTGATGACGATGCAAAATATGACGAATTGTTTTCTCTTTGAAGTTTGCTTTCTATAAATACGTTCAGAATTGGTGCTTTCATTTGAATACTGAACTTTTCTGCGTTGCCATTTTTCGAAAAGAATCAAGGCAAAAACCAAAACAAGTAACAAGGCAGAGAGATAAATAGCCGTCTCCGGCTCTTCCAATGAAAACCACGACCTGAAAATTCCGGTGGTAAAAGTATTCACGCCAAAATATTGTGCTGCACCGTAATCATTAAGGACTTCCATCAATACCAAAATCATACCGGCTATGATAGCAGGTCTGGCAAGTGGTAAAATTAATTTAAAAAAAGTGCGAAACTCACCCACCCCAAGCAATCTTGAAGCTTCCAGCAAGTTGTTTGCCTGATTTAAGAAAAAGGCTCGTGTGCTAACATACACATATGGAAAAAGCGAAATGCTCAAAACAAACGCCAACCCAAAACGATTCATAATGTCAATGCGAGTAAATTCTATTCCAAAAAACCTCTGTATGAGTTCGAGGCTTCCACCATAATCAAATGCACCGGCATATGCATAAGCTACGATATAAGAAGGAATCGCAAGTGGTAGAATTAGCAACCATTCAAGTTGTTTTCTAAACGGAAATTCATAACGGGCAACAAGCCAAGAGGTGGTAACACCAAAAAGCAACACCAGAAGGCTACAAACAATTAAAAGATAGACGGAGTTGGAAATATACTGCCCAAGAAGGTTTTTAACTATATGTATCCAGGATTCTCCGGGTCCTTCAAAGAGTTCAAAAATAATGGTGAGAATTGGCAAGGCAATTAATAACACTACAAAAAGTGCAATCAATGACCAACGATTGCTATCTCTTTTTAATCTTAGCAATCGGTTTTTTATGGAAAATATTTCGTTATCTCCAGCCTCCCTCATCAAATAGAATTACTGCTTTCTTATTGTTTTCACCCAGTAATGATAGGTTAATTTTATCTTCTTTGAAATCGCCCCAATTTTTTAGAGTTTGAGAAACCTCAACATTTTCATTTACAGGATATTCATAATTTGAAAGTGCAAAGACACTTTGGGCTTCTTCAGAAACTAAAAATTCAATAAATTTAATGGCGTTTTCTTTATTGGGCGCATATTTTGCAACGCCGGCACCACTTACATTGATGTGCGTCCCGGTAGTTTCTTGATTTGGGAAGAAAAGTCCGATTGATTTGGTTACCTGAACCTCTTCAGGATTGCTTGAATTTTCCATCAAACCAATGTAGTATGTATTTACAATTGCCAAATCGCCCTCACCGGCAGCGACCGCCTTTACCTGATCTCTGTCATTTCCACGGGGTGTTCTTGCCATATTTTTTACAATTCCGGCAACCCATTCTTTAGCAAAAACTTCACCTTGATTTGCTATTATTGAGGCCAAAAGTGATTGATTGTAAATGTTTCCGGAGGAACGAATGAGTAATTTGTTTTGCCATTTTTCATCGGTTAGGGCTTCAAATGTTGAAAGGTCTTCTGGGTTTACCCTGTCTCTAGCATAAGCGATTACACGGGCTCTTTTTGTTAAAGCAAACCAATGATTTTCAGTATCTTTTAAGTGCGAAGGAATAATAGAGTCTAAAATTTTTGAAGAAATGGATTGCAACAAATCGGAGGTTTTAGCTCTGTGCAATCTACCCGCATCAACTGTGATCAAAACATCAGCAGGTGATTTGGTGCCTTCTAGACTCATTTTTTGAATTAATTCATCGGCACTGGCGTTGATGACATTGACTTTGATTCCACTTTGCTCTTCAAAAAGCTTGAATAACTCCTGGTCAGATTCATAATGACGGTGGGTGTAAATATTTACTTCTCCGGCTGTTTGAGTTTCTTGATCTTTTTTTGTGGTATTGTTACAAGAAAAAAGTATCAATGCAACAACCATCAAAACAATATTTTTCATCATTTTTAAAATTTAAATTGAAGTGCAAATATAGTTATTTAGAATTGTTTTAAATAAAATACCTCAAAAAATATTAAATAAAAAAGGGGCAATATTGCCCCTTTCATATATTAAAATTAAAATAGCACTATTTTGTTTCCATATCCTTTTCTCTTACCGCTCTAAACTCAGAAGTCTCACTCCATTGCGGCCAATCCTGACTGTTTGCAATTTTCACACCCAGCCTGAAATAAAACTCGGCATCTTGAGCAATTGATCCCATATTCCAGGTTTCAGGATCATACTCATCTCCCGGTTTATGGTAGTATTTTTGGTTGTATTCTGCTCGAAGTCTTTTTCCTTCTTCTTTTCCACCGTCTCTTAAGTCTGTCCCTCCACTAGCGTACATTGCTGGAATTCCCACTTTAGCCAAGTTGAAGTGATCTGAACGGTAGTAAAATCCTTTTTCAGCTTCTTGATCTGGTAAAATATATCTGTCTTGACCTTTTACTATATCTTCTGCCCAATCTGCCAAATCATTTTGATGGTGTCCCACTACTAAAACGTCATTGGTGGGTCCATAAGGAAAAACAGCATCTACGTTCATATTGGCGACGGTTTTATTTGTTGGAAAAATTGGGTTTGATGCATAATATTCAGAACCCAAAAGTCCTTGTTCTTCTGCAGTCACAAATAAAAACACAAATGATCTTTTTGGAGCTTCCGGCAACTCCTTAACAGCTCTGGCAATTTCAAGAAGCATCGCTGTTCCTGTAGCATTATCAACCGCTCCATTGTATATCGTACTGCTATCATTTGGGTCTTCACCACCCAGGTGATCCCAGTGTGCTGTATAAATAATGTATTCATCCGGTGTTTCTGAACCCTCTATGATACCAATCACATTTGGTGAATTAGCTCGCTCAAAAGTATTTTTCAATGTCACACTGGTTTTAACTCCAAGTGGTACCGGGTTGAAATCTGCGCTTTTGGCACTTTCAAATAAGTCATTCTGATTTTTACCTGCTTGATCAAATAGTTGTTTAGCAACATCTGAAGTTATCCAACCTTGCATCGGTGCAAAATCTTTAGAACCTTCCGGCAGATCCAATTGCATTTTAGCACCCGACCATGAGCCTTGAACAACTCCCCAAGGGTATCCGGCTGCTGCATCTTCGTGAATAATAATAATACCGGCAGCTCCTTGTCTGGCAGCTTCTTCATATTTATAGGTCCATCGGCCATAATACGTCATGGCGTTTCCGGTGAACATAGTTTCATCTTGCAGGTAATAACCTGGATCATTTACCATTACAACAGCAATTTTTCCAGTCATATCTATGCCTTCATAGTCATTCCATCCATATTCAGGTGCAACAACACCAAATCCACAAAATACAAATTCGGCATCTTCTACCTTAATTTCTTCTTGAATGAGCTGTGAATAGGCTACAAAATCTTCTCCTTTTTTTAATGTTAAAGGACTTTTTCCACCCGTAACAGTTATTTCATCATTTGCAACAGAATTAACCGTAATTAAAGCTACATCCTGAAGGTAAGAACCATTGTTTCCGGGAGCAACTCCTATTTCTTTTAATTCTTTTTCAAGATAAGTTACGGTAAGTTCTTCACCAATGGTCATCGGCATTCTGCCCATATAGGCATTTGATGATAATTCTTTAATGTGTCTCTCAAGATGTTCAACACTTACATCCCACTCTTGTGAAACTTCTTGTTCCTGTGTCGAATCTTTGCAGGAAATGAAAATAAATAAAACTGAAACTACAGTTAAAATGGATAATTTCTTCATTGTTATAATTTTTTGGATGGTAAATATAATGATTTGATATGTTATTGAATTAATAATTCAAAAGTTCTTCAAGTTTTGCTTTCACTTTTTCCGTACTCGGAATCATCGTTTGCTCCAAAGTGGAATTCAACGGAATGGCAGGCATATTTTCAGAACCAATGGTCATCACCGGAGCATCTAAATATTGAAAACATTCCTCCTGAATCTTTCCGGCAAGTGCCCTGGCAAAACTATTGTTTGAGGGCTCTTCAGTCACCACCAAACATTTTCCGGTTTTCTTGACAGATTTCATAATAGTCTCTTCATCCAGAGGAAACAGGGTGCGTAAATCGATAATTTCGACACGGTCACGCATTCCCTGAGTGGCATTCATCGCCCAGTGAACTCCCATACCGTAAGAAACGATTGTTGCGGTTTCTACATCTTCCTGTTTCCAGATTTCCTGGAGCAACCAGGCTTTACCGAAAGGCAATACATAATCTTCTGCAGGCTCTACCGATGTAGCTCCTTTTGTTCCGGGAACTTTGCTCCAGTACAAGCCTTTATGTTCCAAAATCACTACCGGATTGGGGTCATAATAAGCTGCTTTTATTAATCCTTTTAAATCGGCCCCGTTACTTGGATAGGCAATTTTAATTCCTCGAATGTTTGTCACAATGCTTTCTACCGAAGATGAATGGTAAGGTCCACCACTACCATAAGCGCCAATGGGCACACGCAGTATCATCGACACGGGCCATTTTCCGTTTGAGAGATAGCAACTGCGACTCACTTCTGTGAATAATTGATTTAGTCCCGGCCAGATATAGTCTGCAAACTGTACTTCCACAATGGGTTTTAGTCCCACAGCACTCATTCCTGCGGTACTTCCCACAATAAATGCTTCTTGAATGGGTGTATTAAAAACCCGGTTGTCACCAAATTTTTGTGCCAATGTTGCCGCTTCGCGGAAAACGCCGCCCAAACGACCCCCCACATCCTGACCGTAAAGCAGGCATTCTTTGTGTTTCTGCATTAACTCTTCAATACCGAAAAGGGCGCAATCGACCATCACCACTTTTTCAGCGCCTTCGGGAGTTCTTGTTCCTGTTTCTTCGGTGATGGGTGTGGGTGCAAAATCGTGTATAAATAAATCTTCGGGCTTTGGGTCTTCTGCTTTTAGGGCTTCTTCGTAGTCTTTTCTAACCTCCGCGTAGGCGGAAGTCTCGATGTCTTTCACTTCTTTCTCAGCAAACCCATTCTCCAACAATTGCTTTCTAATCTTCGGATAAGGATCACGCGATCGCGCTTCATCCAAATCATCACGGTACCATTCCATTCGCACACCCGAAGTATGGTGATTCAACAACGGCACTTTAGCATGAACCAAAAACGGCCGACGTTCTTTACGGATGGTTTCTATGACTTTCTGTAATTGGGTATAGCTATCGATAAAATCGGTTCCATCAATAGAAATGGCTTCGAGACCGTGGAAACCTTTGGCATATTCAAAAGCATCCTGAGCACGGGTTTCAGCAGCATTTGCCGAAATATCCCAACCATTATCCTGAACCAAATACAAGATGGGCAACTGCTTCAAGGCTGCCATTTGAAAGGCCTCGGCGATTTCGCCTTCGGTGACTGAGGCGTCGCCTAAGGAACAAACGACTATTGGAAGTTTGGAATTTGGAATTTGGAATTTGGAATTTTCATGTTCCATGTACCAAAATCCCATTGCAGCTCCGGTCGCCGGAATCGCTTGCATTCCGGTCGCACTACTTTGATGAGGTACTTTGGGTTTGTCATCATCCCGCAAACTGGGGTGCGAATAATAAGTCCTTCCTCCCGAAAACGGGTCGTCTTTCTTGGCCAACAATTGTAACATTAAATCTTTCGGCGTGCAGCCAAAACTTAACAACATGGAGTCGTCCCGGTAGTAAGGATATGCGTAATCCTGAGGCAACAACTGCATTCCCAAAGCAGTTTGTATCACTTCGTGACCACGGGAAGTGGCGTGTACATATTTGGAAACGATTTTAAAATTTTCTTCGTACAACTCTGCCATAGCTTTTGCGGTACATACGTTTTTGAAGGCTTTTTTGAATATATTTTTATTTATTTTCATGTTATCTATCAAAATTTTCTATCTACATCAAACTGTTCAAAATAATCGGCAATCCTTCTTAGGAAACTACCACCCAAATAACCATCAACAATTCGATGGTCAAAAGACAGCGACAAATACATCATCGAACGGATTTCTATGGTATCACCTTCCAGTTTTTCGATGACCTCGGCTCTTTTCTTGATGATTCCAGTTGCTAAAATCGCAGCTTCAGGCTGATTGATAATGGGCGTTCCCATCAAACTGCCGAATGTCCCCACATTACTAATAGTGAATGTACTTCCTTTAGTGTCGTCTGCTTTTAATTTATTGGTTCGGGCTTTTTCTGCGAGTTCGTTGATTTCTTTTGCCAAGGTCTGTAAGTCCTTTTTATCGGCATCCTTCACTACAGGGACAATCAAGTTTCCACTGGGCAATGCCGTTGCCATTCCAATGTTGATGTGTTCTTTGACAATGATATTACTTCCATCCACCGAAACATTAATCATCGGGAAATCTTTTACTGCTTTCGCAACAGCTTCCACAAACAGGGGTGTAAAGGTCAATTTCTCACCATATTTTTTCTGAAAAGTGTCCTTATTGGCATTGCGCCAGTTAACCATATGGGTCATATCAGCTTCCACATAAGCGGTGACATGAGGTGATGTGTGCTTGCTATACACCATATGGTCGGCAATCATTTGCCGCATACGGTCCATTTCAACTATTTTGCCTTTGCCTTTGTCCAGGTTTAATTGCGGAATATTGTAACCGGCTTCTGCGACGGGCTGTGCAAACTGCGCCGGACGGCCTTCCTCGATATATTTAAACACATCACTTTTTCTTAAACGACCTTCTTTTCCGGTTGCGGGAATGCGAGCCAGTTCTTCATAACTGATGTGATGCTCGCGGGCAATTTTTTCGATTAAGGGCGAGTAAAATTTGTTTGTTCTATTTGCAGGGACTTGATATGTTGATGATGCTACCGGTGAAGGCTTTTGAGCCACTTTTACAGTTTTCTGTTGTGTTGCAACGGGTTTAACCTCTTCTTCTTGATTAATTTTAAGCACTTTTTTTGATGTCCCTTCAGAAGCTTGCAATATAGCTATTACCTCTCCAATCTTGACTACCTCTTTGGCGTTGTATTTGGTTTCTTTAAGCATTCCCGAAAATGGCGCCGGCACTTCATTATCAACTTTATCAGTTCCTACCTCAACGATGATATCACCTTCTTCAAACGACTCGCCGGGTTGGACGAGCCAATTGATGATGGTGCCTTCTGTGATGCTTTCTCCCATTCTGGGGAGTTTGAACGGAACTTCCGCGGAGGCGGAAGTCTTGTCTTTTTTACTCATAGTATTTTTTAATTTGAGAATTTAATTCTCTCATTAGTTTTCTATATTTCTTAGCGGGAATTGCAAGAAAATGGGGTTCACGCAAAGAGCATAAAGTCTTTTCGCAAAGATACGCAAAGGATTTAGGTTATGCCTTTTTCTCTTTTCGATATTCCTCCAAAGTCCTGTAGAAATCTTCCTGCTTAGGACGATTCATTGGAATCTCCCTCAACGGCTCCACCTCCCTTAAACTCTCATGACAGTCGGCAGGTAATTGCTGATACAATCGAGTGCCGGCAGTTTTCCAGGCGATCATTTCATCACTGACTTCTTTAATCACTTTTGCCGGATTTCCAACAACCAAACTTCTTGGAGGAATAACTGTTTCCGCTTTTACAAATGCCATGGCACCAATAATTGATTCATCACCAATTTCGGCATCGTCCATAATTACCGTGTTCATTCCCACCAAAACATTCCGGCCGATGTTGGCACCATGAATAATGGCTCCGTGACCAATGTGCGCACTTTCTTTTAAAACGATACTTTTCCCGGGAAACATATGCACGGTACAGTTTTCCTGTACATTGACGCCGTCTTCCAGAATGATCTCTCCCCAATCCCCACGAATGGCCGCTCCGGGTCCTATGTAGCAATTCTTACCAATAATCACATTACCGGTGACTGCTGCCAGTGGATGGACGAAACTGCTTTCGTGAATGACGGGTATGTGGCCTTTGAATGAGTAAATCATGTTCCCTATTCCCGCGAAGGCGGGAATCTCGTTGTTTTTAAATTAAAATATTTTATCAAACATCACAATTAAAATCATAATTATTGCAACAATTAACACAACCATAAAATATTTTTTCAAGATTTTCTTTTCATCTCTATAATCTGAAATAAGGTAAGATTCTGTGTTTGCAACAATTTCATTTTCTTTTATAATTTGATCAACTAATTTCATGTCAGAGTCCAGAAAAAAATATCTAATTCCACTATCAATAAAAGGCTGTTCGTTTAAATCACAATAGAATTTTATACCTCTTTTCTCTAATTCATCTTCAAACAAAATTTTATCCTTTAACAAAACATACAATTTGTAATGGTCCTGATATTTTATATCGAAATTTTCACCCATCGATGCCTTCTCTATTTTCACCAATTATTTTTCACTCACCTCTCACCTCTACCCACTATTAACTACTTATAGTCCTCAAGTTTCTTCTTAGTAAACGCACTCAACACCAATCTCCCGCTAATCTTAGCGCGTTCTTTGAGCAATTCGTCCCAGTTTTCAGTGCCGGTCCAGAATACTTTTTTCATTTCGGCCATAGCTTCAGGATTGTAGTTACATAAATTTTCGGCAAAAGCTGTAACCCCTTTATCTAAACTTTCTGTATCATCAAAAACCTGCATGTAGAGCCCTTTACTTCTCGCCCATTCAGCATCATAAAAACTATTGGCGTCAATGGCTATTTGCGAAAAACCGCTAAGTCCTAGTTTACGCTCAACAGCAGGGCCCACCACAAAAGGTCCGATTCCAATATTGAGTTCGCTGAGTTTGATGGATGCATATTTTGTCGCCATACAATAATCCACTGCTGAAGCCAGCCCAACACCACCTCCCACAGTTTTTCCCTGCAAACGACCTATAATGAATTTAGGGCATTTACGCATCGCATTAATGACATTAGCAAAACCGCTGAAGAAAACCTCACCGGTTTTTTCATCGTTGATGGAAATGAGTTCGCTAAAGCTGGCACCGGCGCAAAAAGTGCGGTCGCCGCCACTTTGCAGGATGATTACTTTTACATTATCGGTTTTTCCGGCTTCTGTGATCGTATCAGCCAGTTTCGCAAGCAAATCTCCCGGCAGACTGTTGTGTGCCGGATGGAAGAACTCGATGGTTGCTATTTGATTGTTTATTGTTTGTTTTACGTAGGGTTGTTCAGACATGCTGTAATTAAAATTAAATTAGACCAAATTGGTTAAAGTGGTGGTTAAGGTGTTTCCGTTCCAACAAATACCATTCATACCTGTTCAAATATCCAAAGACCGCATTTTTATTTAGTGCATCGGGATTTTCTTTGAAAAAATCCAGATATTCTTCACGGGCTTCCATCATTTTTTGTTTTGCGGTTTCCAAATCAGGGTGTTGCAAGGGTTCCAGTTTACCCTTTTCCATCAATGGCATTTGGAAATCCTTTGGCATCGGTTTATAATTCCAAAGGGTTTCCTGGGTTTTTTCCAGATACTCTTCGGGTGTGGCGATATCAAAATTTTGCATTTCGCCGGAAGCGATTCTATAACTGAATTCCAAATGTTCCACCATATGTTGTGGTGTCATCGTTCCCCATTTCGGCTTGACCGATTCTGATAATTTACTCAGATAAAACGGAATGCTCTCTGATGTCATTTCAACGAAAGTCGTTTGCTTTTTCTGAACCATCGTCAAAATCGTGGCAAAAGCGACCATTTCATCCTCCACATCAAAAACCTCCACATACCATTTCACAATGCCCGATGGATGCTCTTTTCCTTTACTGTCGCGATCCACTTTCTGTTTGCAGGTAAGGCGCACATAGATGGTGTCGTTGTGATACAAGGGACGCAAAAACCGAATGTCTTCCAAACCGTAATTGGCCGCTACCGGCCCCTTATTGGGATACACAAACAAGCCCGCTGCCGCAGAAATGATAAAATAGCCGTGGGCGGTGCGTTGTTCAAAAATACTTCCGTCAAGAGAGGTAATATCGGTATGGGCATAAAAATGATCCCAGGTCAAATTGGCAAAATTCACAATATCGCCATCAGTTAAAGTTCTTTTGTGTGTTTTAAGTGACATTCCGGGTTGGATGTCTTCCCAATGATAGGTAAACGGATGTTTTTCAGCTTCTTTATAATCGGCATTCGGTTGGTAAATACCGGTGATTTCGGTGAGTGTTGTTGGTGAACCTTGAATGGCGGTGCGTTGCATATAATGCTTGATACCACGCATTCCTCCCATTTCCTCGCCACCTCCGGCACGACCGGGACCACCGTGTACGAGCAATGGCAATGGCGACCCGTGTCCGGTGCTTTGTTTGGCGCTTTCACGGTTAATGGTTAGGATTCTTCCGTGGTGGGAAGCAGCGCCTATGGTGAATTCTTTGGCTAAATTGTCATCGTTAGTAAAAATCGAACTCACCAACGACCCTTTTCCAAGTTTGGATATTTTTATCGCTTCTTCAATAGTGCTATAAGGCATCAAGGTACTTACCGGCCCGAAAGCTTCGGTAACGTGTGCAGCTTCGTTTTTCAAAGGATGGTCTTCACGCAGTAATATTGGGCGAAGGAAGGATCCTTTTTTCGCATCGGCACCGACAGCTTCAAAATCGTCAAAACTTCCATAAACAATTTGAGCAGTTTCAGCAATCTTCTGCACCTGACTTTTAACTGATTCGCGTTGCGCGTGACTTACCAGAGCACCCATGCGCACTTCTTTTAAACGCGGGTCACCAACAGTGACCTTATCGAGTGCTTTGCCCAAAGCAATCTGCACATCTTCCATATATTTTTCAGGAACGAGGATACGGCGAATGGCAGTACATTTTTGTCCGCATTTCACGGTCATTTCGTTACGAACTTCCTTGATGAACAAATCAAATTCAAGTGTGCCGGGAGCGGCGTCTTCACCAAGAACAGAAGCGTTCAAAGAATCTGCTTCCATCGTGAAAGGCACTGATTCTTCAATAAGTTGCGGATGTGCTTTTAGCATACGTCCCACTTTGGCAGAGCCTGTAAAGGTGATGACATCCTGCGATTGTACGGTGTCTAAAATATTTTTAGCCGTGCCGGAAATGAGCTGCAAACTGCCTTCGGGTAAAATACCAGAGGCGATGATTTCTTTTACAACAGCTTCGGTTAGATATGCCGATTGTGGGGCGGGCAAAACAACTGACGGCATTCCTGCCATCCAGTTGACAGCACATTTTTCAAGCATTCCCCAAACGGGAAAGTTAAAGGCATTGATGTGCACGGCCACACCTTCTTTGGGCACCATAATGTGATGCGCCATAAAACGCCCGCCACGGGATAAATCGATGGGTTCGCCTTCTACGTGATAGGACTGGTTTGGAAACAATTTTCGCAGAGAAGCATTGGCAAACAGGTTTCCAAAACCGCCTTCAATATCAATCCAACTGTCGATTTTTGTGGCTCCGGTGCGGTAACTGATTTCATAAAACTGCTTTTTCTTTTTGGTAAGGTAAAGAGCCAGTTTTTTAATCATATTGCCACGCTCCTGAAAAGTCATTTTTCGCAGAGTGTCGCCTTTTTCGCGACCATATTGCAAAATGGATGGAACGTCCAGTCCTTCTGTAGTGACACTGGTAAAAACTTCACCGGTAACGGAGTCTTGTATTGATGTTCCTTCGCCTTTGCCTTCGGTCCAGTTGCCTAGTATGTAGTGTTGTGTTTTCATATCCTATGCCCATCCCCAATTTTAATAGGGAGGTATCTTGTAGTTAATATTTCAATTTTGATTGACGAGATACCCGCCTACGCGGGTATGTTTTCAATTACCGCAGCATACCCCTGCCCCACACCTATACACATGGTAACAAGTGCATATTTTTTGCCTGTCAAAGATAACTCTAATGCGGCGGAGTAGCAAATGCGGGCTCCGGTGACTCCTAGTGGATGACCGATGGCAACGGCACCGCCGTTAGGATTTATTCTTGGGTCGTCATCTGCCAGTCCCCATTCTCGGATGCACGCTAGAGATTGTGCAGCAAAGGCTTCGTTTAACTCAATGATGTCCATATCTGCCATCGTCAATCCGGCTTTTTCTAATGCCTTATTGGAAGCTTCTACAGGACCAATCCCCATGATTCTGGGCTCTACTCCAACTACTGCCGAACTTACAATTTTAGCGAGTGGTTTCAGGTTGAATTTTTTAACCGCTGCTTCAGAGGCGATGATTGTTGCAGCTGCGCCGTCATTTAATCCGGAAGAATTCCCGGCGGTGACGCTACCGTCTTTTTTGAATGCGCCACGTAATTTTGCCAGTACTTCTTTTGAAGTAGTCGGTTTTATAAATTCATCTTCCGAAAATTGGATAGGGTCTTTTTTTCGTTGTGGAATTTCCACGGTCACGATTTCTTTGGCCAAGCGGCCGTTTTGTTGTGCTTTGGTGGCTTTCATTTGGGAATTGTAGGCAAACGTATCCTGGTCTTCACGCGAAATGTTGTATTTTTCTACTAAATTTTCAGCAGTGACTCCCATTCCATCTGTTCCATACATTTCGTGCATTTTTGGGTTGACAAAACGCCAACCGAAACTGGAATCATACATTTTGGCATCGGTTCCAAAAGCTTTGGATGGTTTTGCCACCACATACGGCCCGCGGGTCATATGCTCAACACCACCTGCGATAAACACATCCCCGTCTCCGGCTTTGATAGCGCGATGTGCATGAATCATGGCTGAAAGTCCGCTGCTGCAAAGGCGATTCACGGTTTCTCCCGGAACGCTGTAAGGCAAGCCTGCCAGCAGGGAAGCCATACGAGCCACATTGCGATTGTCTTCTCCGGCCTGATT
>JANSXN010000018.1 GCA_024742935.1 Flavobacteriaceae bacterium | reverse complement strand
TCAAGCTAATAATTATGGCAATGGAGGAATAGGCAATGACTGGGTAAGATCAGAGGCTCAGGATGGAAGTGGAACCTGTAATGCAAATTTCAGTACCCCTCCAGATGGAAGTCTCCCAAGAATGCAAATGTATGTTTGTGGTAGCCAAGATGGAGATTTTGACAACCTTGTTATCGTTCATGAGTATGGACACGGTATTTCGATAAGATTGACTGGCGGTGCTGCAAACTCCGGTTGTTTAAGTAATCAGGAGCAAATGGGTGAGGGCTGGAGTGACTGGTATGGTTTATTAATGACCATGGAAGCCGGTGATACCGCAACAGACTCAAGAGCTGTAGGGACCTACCTTTTTGGTCAAGGACCCGGTGGAAACGGAATCAGACCTTTCCCTTATAACACAGATATGGGTGTGAATCCTCAAACCTATGATGATATTAAAACGGCTGCCGTTCCCCACGGAGTTGGATCTGTTTGGTCCACGATGTTGTGGGAAATGACCTGGGGACTTATAGATGCTTATGGATTTGATACCGATTTTTATAACGGTACCGGTGGAAATAATATAGCACTGGCACTTGTTACAGAAGCACTTAAACTTCAACCTTGTAGCCCCGGATTTGTCGATGGAAGAGATGCTATTTTGGCTGCAGATGTTTCTCTTTATGGAGGTGCAAACCAATGTATTATTTGGGATGCTTTCGCAAAAAGAGGTCTTGGTGTGAGTGCAGATCAAGGATCATCTGGCAGTAGAAGTGATGGTACAGAAGCCTTTGATACTCCATCGGGAGTTGCATCATTGACTGCGCCTGCTGATGTTTGTGAAGCTGTGGGAGTTTTGACTAACCTTGGAGGAGGAACTCCTTCAGGGGGTGTATATAGTGGTCCCGGAGTTACAGATGACGGGAATGGAAACACTTTTACTTTTGATCCTGTTGCAGCAGGAGTGGGTGTTCATACAATTACTTATGACGTGCCGGCATCTTCTTGTGCAACCGCATCTTCAGCCAGTGACGATATCGAAGTGTTTGAAGCATTGATTGTTAGTTGTCAATCAAATATAATTGTTAATACAGATTCTGGTAGCTGTGGTGCTGTTGTAAGTTATACGCTGCCATCAGGAGTTTCAGGATGTAGTTCAGAATTTTTAGAAAACTTTGACAGTGTAAGCAAACCTTTATTACCAACAGACTGGACATTTACTCAGGATTCCGGTTCTGCTATTACTTGGGCTACTACAAACTCAAGTTCAAGTTCGTCGCCCAATGCTGTTTTTGCAAACGACCCAGCAGGAGTCAATCTTTCTTCATTGATTTCACCGGAAATTGAAATTGCAAGTAATGCTGCACAACTTATATTTAAGAATCGTTACCAGACTGAAAATAACTTTGATGGTATGGTTTTAGAATACACCATTAATGGTGGTGCTACCTGGCAGGATATTCTCAATGGTGGTGGGTCTTTTTCTAGTGGTGGATATAATGGCACATTGAGTACGTGTTGTGGAAATCCGTTACCGGGAAGACAAGCCTGGACCGGTAACTCTGGTGGATTTATCGATACAGTGGTAGATCTTAGCGCTTCTTTTGACGGTGAAACCGTTCAATTTAGATGGAGAATGGGCTCAGATAATATTGTTTCCTCTACAGGAGTTTGGCTTGATGACATACAAGTGGTGGGTGTTTTCTCACCTGAGCCTGTAACAACTCAAATAGCCGGTTTGGCTTCAGGAGCTGTTTTCCCTGTTGGAACAACAACTAACACGTTTGAAATTGAAGATGGTGCCGGAAATATAGAAACCTGCTCCTTTGATGTAACGGTAAATGATAACGAAAACCCTGTAGCTTTAGGACAAAACATTACTGTCCAACTAGATGTAAACGGAACGGCTTCGATTACTGCTTCAGATGTAGATAATGGTTCTTCAGATAATTGTGGAATTGATTCCATATCAATCGATGTAACAGAATTTGATTGTGGAGATCTTGGAGAAAATACTGTGAACCTTACAGTAGAAGATACATCAGGGAACACCAATTCAGTTGCTGTTATTGTTACTGTTGTTGATGAATTAGATCCAGACTTAACTTGCCCGGCTAATATGACAGTTCAAATAGATGAAGGAACCACTTATACGTTGCCTGATTATTTTGCTGACGGTGATGCCAGTGCAACAGATAATTGTACAGACCCCATAATTCTAACTACACAAATACCGGCTCCGGGAACTGAACTGGGTGCAGGAACTTATACCATAGATTTTACTGCGACAGATGAATCCGGTAATTTGTCAAGTTGTAGTTTTGAGTTAGTTGTTGAAGAATTATTGAGCACAAATGATGTGTCACTTTCTGATAATATAGTGATTTACCCAAATCCAACAACGGGAGGAGTAACTCTATTAAATAATTCAAATGCTGTAATTCAATCCATTAACATTACAGATGTTAACGGACGTTTAATTCAATCATTGGATGTGTTTGAAAACCAACAACAAATACTATTCACACTACAAGATTTCGCAACGGGAATCTATTTTGTGAATATCGCAACAGAGCAATCAAATATTATAAAGCGAATTGTGAAAAAATAAAAGTAGTTTTAATTCTTTTAAAAGGTCTTCTGAAAATCAACCGGAAGGCCTTTTTTATTTTTTACATTTGTCATCTATGAAAAACATTGATTTTATAAAATTTCTGAAAGAAAGTACAAAAAACTTTACGCCGGTTATCGATAAGTCGTTTGATAAAACTGATTATTTTTCAATTGATTTATCTGCCAAAAATCAAAGCTTAAAGCGTATTGATTTTAGCGCGTCTGATGCCGTTGAAATGTTTATCAATAATTACCTAAAAAAAAATAACTCTAAAGTGGCTTATGGTGGTTATCTGGAGCAACGCGCTATTTACCAACGCAGCTCTCATTTTAATCAACAAAACCCGGAAACCGAGCGCAATATTCATTTGGGAATGGATCTTTGGGTACAAGAGGGAACAGATATTTTAGCTGTTTTAGATGGAGAAATTCACAGCTTTAAAGACAATACAAACTTTGGAGATTACGGACCCACTATCATACTAAAACATCAATTTTCAAATACCACATTTTATACACTTTACGGTCATTTAAGCAGAGAATCACTCACTCGCCTTCAACCCGGTCAAAAGTTTAAGCAAGGCGAGGTAATAGCTCAACTAGGCACTGCTGAAGTGAATGGGGATTATGCCCCACATTTGCATTTTCAGATAATTAGGGAAATTGGAGTCTATCTAGGCGATTATCCCGGCGTCTGTTCAAAAAAAGATTTGAAGTATTTTTCAGAAAACTGTCCGGATCCAAACTTGGTTTTAAAAATCAATCCTTAACCCGGTCCCTTTACTATCCAATTTTAATAATAATTATCCTTATTTTTGGATTCAACTAATCCTGCTTTCTTTCAATCTGTAAAATAAAAGGAAAGCTTCTTTAAAAATTAAAATTAAGGGGATAAAACTATGAGTGAAAACAGAAAAAAATTAGAAGAAAAAATTGAGTTAGCTCATCTGGGAGGAGGAAAAAACCGTATTGAAAAACAGCACCAGAAAAAGAAGCTCACCGCTCGTGAGCGTGTTGAATATCTGCTCGATGAAGGTTCTTTTGAGGAAATAGGCATTTTGGTTACACATCGCACCACTGATTTTGGCATGGATAAAGAAATTTATTATGGTGATGGGGTTGTAACAGGTTATGGAACCATTAACGGCCGCCCTGTTTGTTTATTTGCACAGGATTTTACAGTTTTTGGCGGAGCACTTTCAGAAACCCACGCCGAAAAAATATGTAAGACGATGGACTTAGCACTAAAATTGGGTGTTCCAATAATTGGATTGAATGACTCCGGTGGAGCACGCATACAGGAAGGAGTTCGTTCATTGGGTGGTTATGCTGATATCTTTTACCGAAATGTTCAGTCCTCAGGAGTCATTCCACAGTTATCTGCTATTATGGGACCCTGTGCTGGTGGTGCGGTTTATTCACCGGCGATGACAGACTTTACTTTAATGGTTCAGGACACCAGCTATATGTTTGTAACCGGACCCAATGTGGTTAAAACTGTTACCAATGAGAATGTAACTTCAGAAGAACTGGGTGGAGCGAGTACTCACGCTACAAAGTCGGGCGTGACACATGTAACATCGGTGAGTGATATCGCTTGTTTAGAGGATTTAAAAACACTTTTAAGCTATCTGCCGCAAAATAATAAGGAGACAACTCCAAAATTAGACTTTACAGCTAGGGAAGAGTATCGGGATTCACTGGAAACAATTGTTCCTTCCAGTTCAAACAAGCCCTATGATATGAAAACCGTCATTGAAGGCATCATAGATACAAACAGTTTTTTTGAAATTCACAAAGACTATGCAGACAATATCATCGTGGGTTTTGCCCGATTGGGCGGAAGAAGTATTGGAGTGGTGGCAAACCAGCCAATGAGTCTAGCCGGAGTTCTCGATGTTGCTGCTTCAAAAAAGGCAGCTCGTTTTACACGTTTTTGTGATTGCTTCAATATTCCCTTATTGGTTTTGGTAGATGTACCCGGTTTTCTTCCCGGCACAGATCAAGAGTGGAACGGAATTATTTTACACGGAGCTAAACTGCTTTATGCTTTTAGTGAAGCTACAGTGCCCCGCGTTACTTTAATAACTAGGAAAGCCTATGGCGGCGCTTATGATGTGATGAACTCAAAACACATTGGAGCCGATTTTAATTTTGCCTGGCCCACAGCAGAAATTGCTGTAATGGGAGCAAAAGGAGCAAGCGAAATCATTTTTAGAAAAGAAATTCAAAATGCTGAAAACCCGGAAGCTAAACTCATCGAAAAAGAAAAAGAATATGCTGATAAATTTGCGACTCCTTTTGAAGCCGCTCAACGCGGATTTATAGATGAGGTGATTATGCCGCGGGAAACCAGAAGAAAGCTTCTAAAAGCATTTAGTTTGCTGGAATCCAAATCGGTCAATCGTCCGGATAGGAAACATGGGAATATTCCTCTTTAAAATCACAAAAAAGAATTTTTTAACCGGTAACTTTTATTTGACTTATATTTACTTTATTTGATTAAGTTAAAAAGTTTAAAACCCAATTAACTCTAAATTTTATTATGTTTATAGCACAAGCTTTTAAATCTTATCACGACTGGTGGCGGTATGCCGTGGGAATTATTATTGTTTTTATTGCTGCCCAACTGGGGTCAATACCTTTTATTTTGGCTGCTACTGTCAAAGTGATGCAAGAGGGTGGTTCTATTTATGACCTCGATGATGTTTCAAAATTAATGACCGTTCTTGACTCAAATTTGACCTTGTTTTTAATGTTACTCTCCTTTGCTGTAGGACTGGCGGCATTGTTATTTGTCATAAAATACCTTCACAAGCAACCTTTAATAGAAGCAACCACCACCCGAAAAAAAATAGACTGGAATCGGTTTTTTGTAGGTTTTGGTTTGGTGGCTATCACAACTATTGTCTTAACAGCCATTGATTATAATTTGAATCCTCAGGATTATGAAGTGCAATTTCAATTGTGGCCATTTTTAATACTGGCATTGGTTGTCATTATTTTTATTCCTTTGCAGACAAGTATGGAAGAGTATCTTTTCAGGGGTTATTTGATGCAGGGGATAGGGGTTTTGGCAAAAAACAGATGGCTGCCTTTAATTCTAACTTCAGTTCTATTTGGAGCTTTACATCTCGCAAACCCTGAAGTTGAAAAACTGGGAAACATCATTATGGTGTATTACATTGGAACAGGTTTTCTTCTGGGAATTATGACTTTGATGGATGAAGGGCTTGAACTGGCACTGGGCTTCCACGCAGGTAACAATATGATAGCTGCTTTGCTGGTAACGGCAGACTGGACTGTATTTTCTACAAACTCAATCTTAAAAGATATATCGGAACCTGCTGTGGGAATTGATATAGTCATTCCTGTATTGATACTTTATCCCATTTATTTGTTGATTCTTGCTAGAAAATACAAATGGAAAAACTGGAGTGAAAAATTGTTTGGCAGGGTTGAAAAACCGGTTGATTTGGAAAAAATTGAACGTGACTATTTATAAAATAAATGCTTAAAATGGAAGAACCCTGGCTGCATATTCATCCCAACTTTAAATTGAACGGTAAAAGTTATTCCCTTTCACAACTCATCAATGTTGCAGAAGCTATGCAATTTGAAGGAGATGAAGAAGAAAAACTCTTGGCTGATTTTTTATTGAATTGGTTGTATCCAAGTGATACCATTTTGGCCAACACTTCAGGTTCAACCGGAAGTCCAAAAACCATCACACTTGATAAAACAAAAATGATTGCAAGTGCAAAGGCAACAGGAGCTTATTTTGGATTAAAAGAGGGCACAAAAGCACTCCATTGTCTTTCGGTAAACTATATAGCCGGAAAAATGATGATGGTAAGGGCGCTGTTTTTAGGTTGGGATATCGATGTGGTGATTCCCAATAAATTTCCGCTACAGCAAACTAAAGGTAATTATGATTTTGCAGCGATGGTGCCCCTGCAACTACAAAATTCATTAAACGACATCCATCGTGTTAAAAAACTTATTGTTGGGGGTGCAGCAGTATCACCGTCATTACAGTCAGAAATACAAGAGGTCCCAACAGAAATTTATGCGACCTATGCGATGACCGAAACCATCACTCATGTTGCTATAAAAAAGTTAAATCACCGAACAGAACAAGAGACATTAAATGATGCCTTTGAGGCACTCCCTAATGTACGCTTTGACGAAGATGACCGAAACTGTTTAATTATAGACGCTCCTTTAGTCGCTGCAAATAAAGTAGTCACTAATGATGTGATTAATTTGATTTCGCCAACACTCTTTAATTGGCTGGGAAGAGCCGACTTTGTCATTAATAGTGGTGGGTTTAAGGTACACCCAGAGCAAATTGAACAGGTACTCGAACTGGTGATTAAAGCCCCCTTTTTTGTTACCTCTATCCCCGATGAAACCCTTGGCGAAAAAGTAATCCTTATCATTGAGGGTGAGGAAGATGCATTTCCGGAGATTGATTATGTGGATTTACATCCTTATGAAATTCCAAAACAAGTCTATTTTATTGATAAAATGGTTTATACCACCACCGGGAAGATACAACGAGAGCAATCAAAAGAGAAAATCTTAAGCTAATTTTATTGTTATAACAATCAATTAAAATTCAAACCAATGAAAGTTTTTTACATACTAAGCTTACTTTTTTTATTTCACCACTCACAAGCTCAAATTCTCTCTGAGAGAGAGCGTGCCAGCATACAAGATGAAATTCTTGCAGATCGGTTTGATAACCTTTTGCCTTCATTGATGGATAAATCCGAAATTGATATGTGGGTTGTGATTTCGAGAGAATACAATGAGGATCCGGTGATGCGAACTATGTTACCTGCAACCTGGCTTAACGCAAGAAGACGAACCATACTGGTTTTTTATCGAAACAAAGCAACAAACAGTATCGAAAAACTTGCTGTAGCGCGGTATGATGTGGGTAAAAATATTGTATCTGCCTGGAATCCTGAAACTCAACCCAATCAATGGGAGCGTCTTGTGGAAATCATAACTGAACGTAATCCTGAAAAAATTGGTCTTAATTTTTCAACCCATGAAGGCATTGCAGATGGAATTGTAAAAACAGATTATGAAGCGTTTATGAATGTGCTTCCGCAAAGCGAAAAAAACAAAGTAGTCTCTGCAGAAAATCTGGCAATATCTTGGATAGAAACCCGCACAGCAAAAGAGATGGCCTATTATGAAACCCTCGTTAAAATAACTCATGATATCATTGATGAAGCGTTTTCACTGAAGGTAATCACACCCGGTAAAACAACTACTGAAGATGTGGTTTGGTGGATGCGTCAAAAAATCACCGATTTGGGTCTGGATACCTGGTTTCAACCCAGTGTAAATTTTCAACGTAAAGAAGAACCCCTGCAGAATCATATAGCGGCTTTTTCTTCCGGGTATGAAGATCAGGTAATTCAAGCCGGCGACTTGTTGCATTGTGATGTGGGGATTAAATATTTGGGTTTAAATACTGATTGCCAGCAGCATTCTTATGTGCCCCTTCCCGGAGAAAGAGAAGTGCCAGACTTTTTAAACGAGGCCTTTAAAAAAGGAAATCAAGTACAGGATATTTTCACTGCAAACTTTGAAGAGGGCAAAACCGGAAACCAAATTTTATTAAAATCGCTTTCTGAAGCTAAAGAAGCTGGCTTGCGTCCTTCAATTTATACACATCCATTAGGAACGTATGGCCATTCTGCGGGCCCCACCATTGGTATGTGGGATGCTCAGGGTGGTGTACCCGGTTCAGGAGATTATCCTTTATACAGAAATACCGTTTATGCCATTGAACTCAATACAACCGTTTTTATAAAAGAATGGAATAAAGACATAAGAATCATGCTTGAGGAAGCCGGCTTTTATGGAGATCAAGGTTTTCGATATGTAAACGGAAGGCAAGAAAAAATAAGATTGGTAAACTAACGCAAATTTAAAAACCCTTACACAAAGCTTCCATTTCTTTTAGAATACGCTTTTGTCTGTTTTCAGAAACGCCTAGATGATCCAGATAAAATTTGTCGTTAATAAGTTCTTTGCACAAGACAACATCACGGCTTAGGAGAAATTGTTTTTCGCGTGAGCTAAGTAATGTAGATACAGTAATGGGGTATAAGCCCGTGTGATCGATGCGATCCCTCAATGCATTTTGTGGTGGCAAATTCCAGCTTAATAAATGCAGTCCTGTACATTTTGCATAAACTTCCGCGTCCTCAGTAAAGACTGTATTTGTAACGACCCAACCTTCGTTAAATTTAAAAGACGCATTTAAGTTTTTAATATCTCTGAATCGGGAATCAATGTAAAGTGGGACTTTTACATCTGTTTTTTTGCCTTCAGAACCGTGAAATTTACATTCCATTATAAGTGTTTTTTCGTCTTTAACAGCAACAACATCTACTTCATGAGTGACACATTTTCCGGGAATAATTTTGCTGACTTCGGTTTTAAAACCAGAATGTTTAAAAATTGCTGCAACAAACCGTTCAAAGGGAAACCCTGTGGGACCTAGTTCATAAATGGCTTTTTTGAGTTTGTAGCGTGAAGCGATAAAGGAGTTTTTCTTCTTTAGAAGATTGAAAGCTCTGTTGTATATTTCTGTGGTTGTGATGCCTTCATAAAGTTCTTTTTTTACAACAGAGACAATCGTGTTGATTGTACTTTGATCTGCACCGGCTCTTCTTAGGGATTCTTCAACTTTTTGTGTTGAAAAATCTGCTACTTCACCCGATTTTTTGGTGATTTGTATAATTTTCTTTTTAGTTTCCATAGCTATGGAATTTAAATAATGTGTCTATTATTAATCATCAGTAGTTTTGTGTAAAACTAAAACAGGAATTTTAGCATAATTACCTAAATTTTTATACAATGGTTTGAAAAGTAACTTTTCAATAAATGTATATTTTTTATTAACAAAGGAAATCATGTCACTATTTCTGCTTTCACTAAAGCAATATATCCCTACAGGAACCGAAACGTGTTCAAGCATATGAAAACTTGTCTCAGTAGCAATCAAAATGGTTTTTAACGATTCTTTTTTTTCTTCTTGAGATTGATTTAAACCGCCGGTTTCTGAAATATGAAGAACTCTTATGGGTGACTTATTTGATTTTGATAGATCAATTAAATAATTAAAATCTCTTGCTTCAAAGCCTGTATTGTAGCCATTTGCAAGCACAATCTCTTTTAACCCGGTAAACCGTTCATTCCTGGGAACTGCCATGATGGGACAATTCTTGATATTTTCCAAAATAGCAATTGTATGGCTTCCATAATCAAGTTCATATTTGGTGGTATTTCCTTGGGTACCAATAATGATAACTTCTATATCTTTTTTGTCGAGTTGATCATTGATTGCATCTATTAAAGTATAATTTTTTGAAATTACTTCAAATAGGTGTTGTGGGTTTTTATTTTGTGCCTCCAGATTGTTTTTGAGTTCCTTTAATTTCTTATCAGATTGTTTTTTGGAATCCTCCAACTTTGACTCTATAGGGGTTGCTTCAAAAGCACTTCCCTCAACATAATTGTTGACATCATAAGCATGAAGTAAAATGAATTGGGAAGGCACATTTTTGTAAAGTTCCAATCCATATCTTATGGCGTTGAGGGCATTCTCTGAAAAGTCTGTTGGAAATAAGATTGTTTTCATTGTGTTCTACTTTTTTGAGTTACAATATACCACTACCACTATATTTTCCTGATGGAACAACCAGAAAAGGCACTTTTACGTGAAACCCAATTTTATGAACAACAGGTTTAAAAAACAGATTTTCAAAAAAGGAATGCTTGTTATTAATCATTGAAAGCATATCTACTTTGTGGTCTTTTTGAAATTCATTGATTGCTTCCTGAATGTCTCGGTCTCCCAGAAAATGAAATTTAATGGAATTGTTCTTAAAATAGTTTGTCAAAGTGGCTTTGCCATCTTTTTGAATTTTACTTAATTCAGCATCCTGCATCACATGAAGTATGTGAATGTTTGCCTTGTTTTTTGTAGCTATGTTTTTAAGTATTTCCAATTGATTTTCTCTAAAACCAATACTCAAATCTGAAGGTAATAGTATATTTTTCAATGATTTAAATTCATAATCTGAGGGTATTGCCAGCACAGGGCATTTAGATTTTTTTATGGTATGGATGGTTTGTGTCCCAAAAAGTATTTCCTGTGCACCGGTTGCTCCTTTGGTCCCCATAACAACTAGGTCAATGTTTTTTTCTTCAATTTGAAAATTGATTTCGTCAATTAGGAAGTTGAAAACAGACAATTTTTCAAACCGGTGCTTTGGATTGTTAAACTCTTTATTGATTCTTTTTTCAAGTCTTTTTAGGCCCTTTTTTGAGTTAGAACTATAAATTTCATCCAAAGATACAGTGGGGTTGTGATACATATACTCACTATCATACAAAACAGGAGTGTATGTGTTTAGTAAGTAGAAAGTGCATTTTTCATCTTTAAACAATTGTAGTGCATACGAAATGGCATTGTATGCATTTTCTGAAAAATCTGAGGGTAGAATTATTCTTTTCATGACTGTTGATGTTTTAATTTCTTTTAAAGTTTTGTAAAATCAAAAAGGGAATTTTTGGTTTTAAACTCACTTTGTCAATGGTTGAAATTGTAAATAAATGTTCCAAATAGGTTCGTCTTGAATTCACCATAACCAAAAGATCGATTTTCATTTTATCAATGGTTTCATTAAAAATATTGGTTTTACTGGACTCTTCAATTTGGTGAAAACTAATAGCGTCTGTATCTAATGTGTTTTTTAAAAATGCCTGATTTGTTTTTTGCCTTTTTGAAACCAATCCAAAATTTGAGACATAGAGTACATGTACTTCAGCATTATAGTAACTGCATATTTCATCAACCAGTTTTAATTCGCGTTTTTGGTAGGGAACCATATAATTGGTTGGGAACAGTATTTTTTTTGGTGTTTTATAAGCATAATTTTCAGGAATACATAAAACAGGGCATTGAACTTGTTTTAATACCTGAAGTGTATTGCTGCCAAATGTTAGGTTTCGGTCATTGGTTTTTCCGCGGGTTCCCATAACCAATACATCTATGTTTTCACTATTCACAAGTTGATTGACCTCATTCAATAAATAACCGCAATTTGTCAACACCCTGAATTGGTGGTTTGATTCCGGAAACTTCTCTCTCATTTCATCAATGAGTTTATTTATTTCAATTTCACAATTTTCAGCTACTTCCTTTTTTTTTATTTCAACTTGATTGTCAGGTAAACTAAGGGTTTCGGGTAGATAAACAGCTTCTGCATATGCGTGTAAAATATAAAAAATGGAGGACTCATTGAACAATGCCATTGCATATTCAAAGGCGTTTTTAGCATTTTCTGATAAGTCTGTTGGAATTGCTATTTTTCTCATTATGATGGTTTATATCTTCAAAATTAAGCTTAAATGTTTGTTTTAAGTATGATTATTATCACCTCTTTTAATATCGTAAAAAATTGCTATGATATTTGTCATAAAATACTGTTTACTATTTAGTTACCTTTACCCTATACGTACTGCTTTTAAATAGTAATCTAAAAACATAAAGTTATGAAAACAATTTTTAATACACTCATTTTGCTATTTCTGCCACTTATATTTTTTGGTCAACCGGTCATAAATGCCGATTTTATTTCACCCATGGAAGATGGTTATGCAGCCGTTAAAATTCAAAATCAATGGAGCTTTATCGATGAAAACGGTAAACTGATTTTTGATTTAAGAGACGATTTGATTACAAATGAAACACGAACAAATGCTGTTGATCTTGGAGTAGCCTCTATAACATACCCACTTATGATTGAAGAAAGAGCTGTTGTAAAAACAGTGAAAGATGGAATTCCTTATTATGGCTTTATCGATCCAACCGGAAAAATTGTTGTCAATCAAGAATTTTTAAATGTATCAAATTTTAAAGAAGGCTATGCATTGGCTCTTAAGCTTAGTGAGCAAGTACTGGGAGAAAACAAGCCTTTAGGTAAGCGTGTTGTTAGCTATTTTTATGATTTGGTTTTAATTGATACATCAGGTCACATATCAAAATATTTATGCGGTCCGTTTCCTGTTTCATTGTCAAAGGAACGTTTAAAAATAGCTCCTCCCATTGTTGCAAAGGATTTAGCGCCCAACCTCATTGCAGTTCAAACTCCCGAAAGTAAATGGGAAGTCATAAAAATTGATTGATTTTTTATACTAAATATTCTTAAACCGACTAATCTATGTTTGACAATTTATTTTATATCAATCTTGCTAAATTATTTTTTGCAATCGCTTCCATTGATCAAACTGTAAAACCCGAAGAGGTTGCATTTTTAAAAACAAATTTAGAAACGCATTTGAAATCTTCAGAATTGGTTAGTGACAAAGATGTAAATTTAATTTTCAGTGAATTCAATTCCTTGATTGACACAAATAAAAATGCAAATGATTGTTTTGAGGAATTTAAAGCATATTATTTTGAAAACAATCAACTTTTTTCACAAACAATTAAAAGCATTATATGGAAAACAGCGGATGGAATCGCAGCAGCTTATGCCGGAAAAAACAAATCGGAAGTCATACTGCTCGCAAAGCTGAAGGAGCTATTTTTAGGCTGACCTACTCTAAATAGTATATTTTTATTTAATTCTTTTCCTTGCTAAACCCCATTTTTCCGGGAGGTAAAGGCACATCTCTTTTGATGACTTCTTTTAGGAAGTTGTCAATTTTTTCTGTGATAAGTGTTTCTGTAATTTGTTCGGGGGAATAAGAGCCTAATTCTTCTGAATCGTCTTCAGTGGGCATGGAGCGTTCCGGAATGGCAAACAAAATCAAAATACTTACGTCGCCATTGTGTAATAGAGTGAACACCAGTGATGAGCCCTGTAAAAATTGATAGGTGGGTAATTGATTGGTCAACTCAATAAGTTCCGGCGGGAAGGAATCAAAAGTAATGTTTACGGCCTCGTTGCTATGAATCCAGTTGAGTTCCTGCACCTGCCAGCCAATTGGGTATTTTACTTCGGCTTTTTTAAGTGTGTTGACAATGAGCTTTTTGGTAGTATTTTTCCAAAGCAGTCGTTTTTCCACCACAGTTTTGATGGAATTTTTGTACTCATTGACACGTTCATCCAAATGTTCTATTTTCATGATATTTTAATTTTGTCGGCGTTCTTCTCTTGCTTCCTGACGTTCCAGTTTTCTGAAATAACCCCTGAATAAGAAATTGTGTTTGAGAGCTTCCATATTTTCATTTAACCTTTCACTTGCCTCTTCAGCATTTTTTAAAGTGGCATCCAGATTTTTCACTGCAATTGTATCGTGAAGTGCATAGTTTAGTATGCCTTCATTTGTTTTTAAAGTCTCAGAAAAAGCATTTAGGTTTTTGGTTAACTGCTCAATTTCTTTTGACGAGGTCTCAAGATTGTCAAATACCGTAGCCAATTTTCGTACAGAAACGGTATCTTTTAAAAGCAAGCCGGCAATATTATCATCAAAATTTACCTCTTTAATAATCCTGTTAAGTTCAAACATAGAAGTTTTGGCAGTTTGTGTGGTTTGTTGCAGGTTTGAGAGACTTTTTTTAACATCATCCAGCAATGCTTCATCTTTTATCAATGCCCCCAAAACACCTTCTCCTTTGTTAATTGCATTTGTTATTCTCAATAAATCCTGAGTAAGCAAAGCTGCGTTTTCATTGGTTGTGTTTAATGTGGTGAGCATATCTGCAGTAGCAATTTTACTAATTGAAGAAATGGTGTCACCTGTTTCGATTCGTTCCTCTATGAAAATATCATTGGGGATTATATTAACAATCATACTGCCCACAAGTCCATCTGAAGTGATGGTAGCCAATGCATTTTTTTTAATAAGTTGAGCCGTTTTTTCACTAATTAGCATATCGACATTTATAGCGGTATCATTCAGGATTGTGATTCCTCTTACAGTCCCAACATTAACACCGGCAAAACGCACGTTGTTTCCCATCTGAAGTCCGTTTACATTTTTAAAAACCGAACTAATTCTAACATTATCGCCAAACAGGTTTTGCCTGTTGCCCAAAAAATAGACCGCCAAAATAAAAATAAATACCCCGGCAAAAACAAAGAGGCCCAATCTGAAATTCTGTGCTGTGTTACTCATAACTTTTTATTTAAAAAATGCTTTTATCTTTTCATCTTTTGAAGAGGACAGTTCTTCAAAAGTCCCTTCGGCATAATTGACACCGTCGAGCAATAAAATAATTCTGTTTGAAACCACACGTGCACAATCCACATCGTGTGTGATAATTAATGATGAAGTTTGATATTGTTCTTGTATGTTGTTCATCAATTCAATTATTTCCTTTGAGGTGATGGGATCCAAACCCGTGGTGGGTTCGTCATAAATGATGATTTTTGGTTTTAAAATCAATGCCCTTGCCAATGCAATGCGTCGTTGCATTCCTCCAGAGAGTTCTGCTGGCATCAAATCAACCGTATGCTTTAAGCCCACACTTTCCAAGGTATCAAAAACCAATTCTTCAATCTCATTTTGCGATAGCTTTTTGGTATGTCTTCGCAAGGGAAACTCCAGATTTTCTCTTACGGTCATTGAATCATATAAGGCACTTCCCTGAAAAAGAAAACCAATGGTGGTCCTCAGTTCATCCATTTCCTTTTGTTCCAGGTCTGCAATATTGTTTCCTGAAATTTCAATCGTTCCGCTATCAGGCTTAATCAAACCCACCAGACATTTTATCAAAACCGACTTCCCTGAACCCGAGCGTCCCATCAATACCAGGTTTTCACCTTTCTTCAAGTGCAAACTAAAGCCGTTCAATACTTTGTTGTCACCAAAAGCTTTAAACAAAGTATCTATGCTGAGCACAATCTCATCAGATGCAAAGGCTGGTTTAGGCTTACTATTCATCATTTTAAGAATAAAATAAATCTGAAACAAAAACGGCTATAAAATCAATTATGAAAAGCAACATAGAGGTATAAACCACCGCCGAATTAGATGCTTTCCCCACACCGGCAGTGCCTTTTTTACTGTTATACCCCTTATAACAACCCACCAAACCAATAGCAAAACCAAAGAAAAAGGTCTTGACTGTTGCCGGCATCAAATCACTAAACTTTAAGGCATCAAAAACCTGATTGAAATACAATTGAAAAGAAACATCTCCTTTCATATTTTCAATTATAGCCGAACCAATCAAAGCAATAAAATCACCCAAAATAACCAGTAACGGAATCATCAAAGTAGTGGCAGCAATGCGCGTCACCACCAAAAATTTAAAAGGGTTGGTTCCTGAAACCTCCATGGCGTCAATTTGTTCTGTCACTTTCATAGAGCCCAGTTCAGCACCAATGCTGGAACCAATTCGTCCAGCACAAATCAAAGCAATAATGACCGGACCAATTTCTCTCACGATTGAAATACTAATCATAGAAGGCATCCAGGCAACGGCTCCAAATTCTTCAAGAGTGGGCCGTGTTTGTAATGTAAATACAACACCCAAAATAAAACCGGTTACAGCCACCAGAAAAAACGATTTGTTACCCATATAGTAACACTGTTTCAGTAACTCCCTGAACTCAAATGGCGGACTTACAGCTTCTTTAAAAAAACGCCCTGCAAAACGTGATAAATCACCCACCTCTTCAAAAAAAGACCCAATGTTTTTTAAAAATGATTTTTTATCTGCCATAGCCAAAGCTTATTATACCCAAAGTTAGTAAAAATATGGGGCACTACTATGATTTCTGTCAGTCTTCAATTATGAAAAACCACGTGAGATACAACTAAAATATTTCAGTCCCAATTTCTTTTTGTTCCTGTGATTTCACTATTTTTACATCCTATTCAAATCCTATGTACAAGCTACTCATTCGCCCCCTTCTTTTCCTTTTTGACCCGGAAAGTGTACATCATTTTACATTCAAAATGATTCGGTTTTTGAGTGTTATAGGATTTTCAGGCTTGTTCAGGAGTTATTATGAAGTAAAAGATGAACGCTTAAAGCGAAATGTATTTGGTCTCACATTTAAAAATCCCGTTGGATTGGCTGCCGGATTTGATAAGGATGCAAAGCTCTATCAGGAATTGTCCAATTTTGGTTTTGGTTTTATTGAAATTGGCACTCTCACCCCAAAACCCCAAGAAGGAAATCCCAAGAAAAGACTCTTTAGACTCAAAGAAGACCAAGCCATCATCAACCGAATGGGATTCAATAACGGAGGTGTAGTGGAAGCCGTTCAGCGATTAAAAGAAAATAAAAATGTCCTCATTGGTGGAAATATTGGAAAAAACAAAACAACACCCAATGAAAATGCGGTGAATGATTATCTCATTTGCTTCAATACTCTTTATGAACAGGTCGATTATTTTGTGGTGAATGTGTCTTCACCCAATACACCCAATTTACGTGAACTCCAGGACAAAGAACCGCTTACAAAGTTATTGCAACGTCTTCAGGATGAAAACAAGCTCAAGCCAAAACAAAAACCCATCCTTCTAAAAATCGCACCCGATTTAACCGAAAGTCAGTTACTAGATATTATCGACATTGTCAAAGTCACAAAAATTGCCGGGGTGATTGCTACCAACACGACCATTTCTAGAGAAGGACTGCTTTCAGAAAACAAAGCGGAGATGGGTGGTTTAAGTGGAAAACCCTTGTCTTCCAGATCAACAGAAGTGATTCGGTTTTTACACGATAAAAGCAAAGGAGCCTTTCCCATTATTGGTGTGGGAGGCATTCACAGTGCATCAGACGCACTTGAAAAACTGGAAGCCGGTGCCAGCCTGGTACAACTCTACACAGGATTTATTTATGAAGGGCCGCAGTTGATAAAAGAAATTAACAGGGCAATTATGAAATCTAATAAAGCATAAGTTAATGCTAGAACTCCTCATTTCCTTCAGTATCGCCTCCGCAGGATTGGCATTTTCTCCGGGGCCCGATAATGTGTATGTTTTCACTCAAAGTATCACTAACGGTACTTCGTATGGCATCGCCACCACCGCCGGGCTCATTTCAGGGTGTATTGTGCACACCACGCTGGTGGCTTTTGGAATATCAGCACTTTTAATGGCTTCTGAAACAGCTTTTATCGCTATAAAACTTGCAGGTGCCTGTTATTTACTTTATCTCGCATTTAAAGTGTATCAAGCAGGAAACACCTTGATGATTACTTCACAAGAAGCTGCTAAACGTTCACATTTTCAGTTGTTTAAACAAGGAGTAATAATGAATATCCTCAACCCAAAAGTAACCATCTTTTTTATGGCATTCTTTCCCGCTTTTATTTGGGATCCCTCCGGGAATACAGTTATTCAGTTTTATATTTTAGGGGGATTGTTTATGGTGATTTCGTTTAGTATCTTTTCGATGATTGCATTGCTTTCAGGACAGATATCGATGTTTTTACAAAAGAAAAGGGGCGCAGGAACCTTCTTTAAATGGCTCCAAATTGCTGTCTTTGTGGGAATCGCAGTTTTTCTGTTTCTTCCGTAAAGAAATTGTATTTTTACACAACCAAACGACCGTAGTTTTTTTCTGTCTATGAGCCAAAAAATAAAAATTATTGAATGTCCGCGCGATGCCATGCAAGGCATCAAAGACTTTATACCCACAGAAAAAAAAGTGCAATACATTCAATCGTTATTGCGTTGCGGATTTGACACCATTGATTTTGGGAGTTTTGTTTCGCCGCGAGCGATTCCTCAAATGGTCGATACTGCAGAAGTGTTATCAAAACTCGACCTCTCTAAAACCGAAAGCAAATTACTGGCCATCATCGCCAATTTAAGAGGCGCTCAGGATGCTGTAAAACACCCCGAAATTCAGTATTTGGGCTATCCATTTTCCATATCTGAAAACTTTCAAATGCGTAATACACACAAAACCATAGCCGAATCCATGGTTTTGCTTCAGGAAATTCTCAATTTAGCTCAACAAAACAACAAAGAAGTGGTGGCTTATCTCTCGATGGGTTTTGGAAATCCTTATGGTGACCCGTGGAATGTGGATATAGTGGGGGAGTGGACACAAAAACTCGCTGCAATGGGTGTAAAAATTCTTTCGCTGTCTGATACTGTGGGCACTTCCACACCGGAGGTGATTACCTATTTGTTTGAGAATTTAATTCCAAAATTCCCCAATATAGAATTTGGTGCGCATTTGCACACAACACCTTCCAGTTGGCATGAAAAAGTAGATGCTGCATACAAAGCCGGTTGCCATCGTTTTGACGGGGCTATTCAAGGATTTGGCGGATGCCCAATGGCTAAAGACGAACTCACAGGCAATATGCCCACAGAAAAACTATTGTCTTATTTTACTGCTGCAAAAGCAGATACCAATGTTTCCTGGATGCCCTTTGAAAGTGCTCACAACGAAGCCACAAAAATATTTACTAAATACCATTAAAATGAGAAAAATAGTAGTTGCAATCGCTGCGATAGCCTTAGTTTTTAATTCGTGTAAAACCAAAGACAGTGTCACTTCAACCACCAAAGATGACGGAATCATCACCTTTAAATTCATACAGTTGAATGATGTCTATGAAATCGCACCACTTAGCGGCGGACTTTATGGCGGTATGGCGCGTGTGGCGCACGTTGCAGATTCTATTAAAAATATAGAACCCAATAGTTTTCTGGTTATGGCAGGCGATTTTTTGAGTCCGTCGTTACTGGGGACAATGCGTCATGACGGAAAGCGTATTATGGGAAAACAAATGATTGAAGTGATGAATGCAATGAATTTTGACTTGGTTACTTTTGGAAATCACGAGTTTGACCTAAAGGAAGATGAATTTCAAAACCGGTTGAATGAGTCTAATTTTCAATGGATTGCCACTAATGCAAAGCAGTTAACCGAAGGTGAAGCAATACCTTTTTCGATTCATCGAAATGGACACGCACAACCCATACAGGAAACCTATCAACTACTCATTTCAGACTCAGATGGAACGGAAGCTGTTTTAGGTTTTTTTGGAGTGACCATTGATTCAAATCCGCAGCCCTATGTGGTGTATGAAAACTATCTGGAGTCGGTTCAAAGAGTCTATCCCGAATTGAAAGAAAACTCAGATATTATCGTGGGCTTGACTCATTTAAACCTTACACAAGATAAAAAACTAGCCGAAACCTTGCCCGGAATTTCATTACTAATGGGAGGTCATGAGCATCACAACATGTTACTTGACGCCGGAAATGCCAAAATCGCAAAAGCTGATGCCAATGCAAAAACCATCTATGTGCACACCCTTACGTTTTATAAAAACCAAAACCGCCTGGTGATTGATTCCCAATTGGTACCTATTGATGAAAAGGTGCCTTCACAACAATTGGTTCAGGAAATTGTTGAGGATTGGAATGTTATTTTAGAAGCAGAAATCAAAAAAGTAGTTGATGACCCTTATGAGCAAGTCTATTATGCAAATGCTCCTCTAGACGGAACAGACAGTGCAAGTCGCGGAATTCAAACCAATCTGGGAGGCTTTATCGCTGAGGCGATGGCGGCTTCTTTTAATTATGAGGTTGATGGCGCTTTAGTGAATGGCGGTTCCATAAGAATTGATGATGTCCTTGAAAATGAGGTTACACCGGTCGATATTTTTAGGGTGTTGCCGTTTGGTGGTGGTGTTTTAAAAGTCGAACTCAAAGGAAGCTTATTGACAGAAGTACTCGATTATGGAAAGCAAGCTCGCGGTACCGGAGCTTATTTACAGCGCTATAATTTTTCTCAAAATGAAAAAGGGGAGTGGCTTCTGGCCGGAAACCAAATAGATCCCAATAAAACATACACAATTGCTTTTAGTGATTATCTATTGAAAGGTTTTGATATTCCTTTTCTTACACCGGATAACGAACGTGTTTTAAGTGTCTATGAACCCTCTCAGGAAGAAATGAGCCACGACATCAGAAAAGCATTAATTGCCTTTATGAAGCAGCTTAAGTGATTTTAAACATTAAGAAGTTAAGGGTAGTTAAGGGTTAGTAACTTAATGTTTCTTAATTTCTTAATGTTTTTTTAATTTTGAAAGATGACTAAAAAAGAAATCACTCAGTTATCATATGAAATTACCGGTTGTGCTATTAAAGTGCATAAAGAATTAGGACCGGGTTTGCTGGAAAGTGTCTATCAAAAGTGTCTCAAGCACGAACTATTAAAAAATGGATATAAAGTTCAGCAGCATGTTTCCGTTCCTGTTTCGTATGATTCAATTTCAATCGAAACAGATTTAAGACTTGATTTACTTGTAAATGATTTTATAGTTGTAGAATTAAAAACTGTGGAATATATCTTGCCAGTCCACGAAGCTCAACTTCTCACCTACATGAAATTACTTGAAAAACCACAAGGTCTTTTAATCAACTTCTACACTGACAATATCACAAAATCAATGAAACCTTTTGTGAATGAATATTTTAAACATCTTCCTGATTAAAATTTAAACATTAAGAAGTTAAGACTAGTTAAGAGTTAGCAACTTAATGTTTCTTAATTTCTTACTATTTCTTATTTGTTTAATAAACAAAATAGCGCAGAAAAACCTAAACTATAACAACTCCTTAATCTTTTCCGGGGGGCGACCCACAACGGCTTTGTCTCCTTTTATCACGATGGGGCGTTCAATCAGCTTGGGATAAGAAACCATGGCTTTGACGATTTCGTTGTCAGATAACGTTTTTCCTTTGTAATTCTCTTTCCAATCTGCTTCACCTTTTCGCACCAGCTCTATGGGCGAAATCCCGAGTTTGGAAATAATGGACTTCAGCTCTTGCTCTGACGGGGGATTTTCAAGATAAAGAACAACCTCAAAATCCTGTTTAGAATTTTCTACTATTTGTAAGCCTTCACGAGACTTTCTGCAACGCGGATTGTGATAAATTTTCATACTAATGTTTTTTACAAAGATAAAGGGATAACTACACAGGTGCAAATTAATGAGTTTTGAGTTTTGACCGTTGACCGTAGAAACGATGACGGGTATTTTCTAAGTTGAGCAGTCATAAATCCTTTTGTAGATTTGGAATTTGGAATTTGGAATTTGGTACTTGGAATTTGGTGCTTTTTTTAAAACCCGAAACCAAAAACCCTACAAACCTCCTTCCCCTTCCTTCTGACCCATCATCATCAGGTAGGCTTTTAAAAAACTGCTGATGTCTCCGTTTAGGATGGCGTCTGTGTTGCCGCTTTCGTGACCGGAACGCACATCTTTTACGAGTTTATAGGGATGTAAAACATAGTTTCTTATTTGTGAACCCCATTCAATTTTCATCTTGGCAGCTTCAATATCCTCGCGCTGTGCGAGTTGCTTTTGCAGTTCGATTTCATACAATTGCGATTTCAACATCTGCATCGCCCGGTTTCGGTTATCGTGTTGTGAGCGCGTTTCAGAACAACTAATTTGTATTCCCGTGGGTTTATGTGTTAATTGCACTTTGGTTTCTACTTTATTGACATTTTGACCGCCGGCACCGCTGGAGCGAGCAGTAACAATTTCTATGTCTGCTGGGTTGATTTCGATTTCAATGGTATCATCAACAAGCGGATACACATATACCGAAGCGAAAGATGTATGCCTTTTTGCATTGCTGTCAAATGGGGAGATGCGCACCAGTCGATGCACACCGTTTTCACCTTTGAGCCACCCAAAAGCAAAGTCGCCTTCTATCTCCAGAGTTACAGTTTTGATACCGGCAACATCCCCTTCCTGATAGTTGAGCTCTTTGATTTTAAAGTTGTTTTTTTCAGCCCACATCATGTACATACGCATCAACATAGCCGCCCAGTCACAACTTTCGGTACCACCGGCACCTGCTGTGATTTGAAGGACGGCACTCAGCGAATCACCTTCTTCAGAAAGCATATTCCTGAACTCGAGGTCTTCAATGACCTCAAGGGCTTTATCATAGGCTTTTTGTGCTTCGGCTTCGGTGGCGTCATTTTCTTTGAAAAACTCATAAAGAACAGCAGCGTCTTCAGCAAGTGTAGCAGCTTTGGTATAATCTGAAACCCATTTTTTCTTCACCCGTAATACTTTCATAAAAGCTTCAGCTTCTTGAGCATTGTTCCAGAAGTTGGGGTCAAAAGTTTTTTCTTCTTCGTTAGTGATTTCTATCTGTTTCGCATCTATGTCAAAGATACCTCCTCAACGCGCTAATGCGTTTTTGGAGCTCTTTGATTTGTTCCATCTGGACCATAATCAATAATTTTTAACAAAAATAGATTTTTTAATAGGCTGCTTGCAACTATTTTCTTTTAAATTATTTTAGTTTATGATAAAATGCTGTTAGCGCCACAGATGCACGAATATTTATAACGTAAACCTGAAAGGTTTTTTGAACCATTAAGGAATTAAGATAATTAAGGCTTGCATTAAGTTGTGCTTAATGACCTTAATTTCTTAATGTTTCTTTTATTTTTTGTTAATTAACAAGTTACGCATAAAGTTAATAATCGAACTCAGATTTTTAGTAAAACCCATCCAATACATTCGTTCGTTTGTGGCTTTTTCAAGACAAAAGCTTAATTTTATGGAAAATTACAAAGTATATGACAATTGACTTAAGAAGCGATACCGTAACCAAACCCACACAGGGTATGCTGGAAGCCATTATGAATGCCAAAGTGGGTGACGATGTCTATAAAGAAGACCCCACGGTAAACGAACTTGAAGCACGGCTGGCAAGTATGTTTGGTAAAGAAGAAGCACTGTTTTTTCCCTCAGGAAGTATGGCAAATCAGGCGGCCATTAAATTGCATACCCAACCCGGCGAACAACTCATTTGTGACAAATGGGCCCATGTTTATAACTATGAGGGAGGAGGCGCGTCCTTCAACAGCGGTGTGTCTTGTAAACTCGTGAACGGTCATCGCGGAATGATTACCGCACAGCAAGTAGAAGAAAACATCAATCCGCCGGACTTTTACCATAGTCCGTTGACGAGTCTTGTTTGTTTAGAAAACACTACAAACAAAGGTGGTGGTGCTTGTTATGACTTCGAGGAAATCACAAAAATAAGAGCGGTTTGTGACACCCATGGGCTGGGTCTGCATCTTGATGGGGCTCGTTTGTTCAATGCGCTTGTCGCGAAAGGGGAGACCACACAACAGTATGGCGAGGTGTTTGACACCATTTCGATCTGTTTATCCAAAGGTCTGGGAACCCCACTGGGTTCAGTGCTGATTGGTGATGCTGCTATTATGAAAAATGCCATGCGTGTGCGCAAAGTATTGGGGGGCGGTATGAGGCAAATAGGCTTTATGGCCGCTGCCGGAATCTATGCCCTCGACCATCACATCGACCGCCTTACAGAAGATCACAAGCGTGCGAAGGAATTAAGCGAAGTTCTCAAAAATCAGTCGTATGTACAGGAAGTGGAACCGGTAGAAACAAACATTGTGATATTCTATCTAAAACCTGAAATCAACGAAAACCAATTTATGAATAGCCTCGCCTCAAAGGGCGTGCGCATCAGCGATATGGGTCAGGGGAAATTGCGCATCGTGACCCATTTGGATTACACAGAAACGATGCACGACAGATTGAAGGAGCTCTTTATTGAGATGTGAGTTATTAGATGCGAGACTTAAGACTTCAAGACTTACGACATAAGACAAATAAAGTGGTGTTTTTTATTAATTAGAGTCTTAAAACTTACTAATTTGGCCACTAAATCTTACTACTATTTCTGTCCACTGCAACTGCCCAAATTCTTTGAAATTTCAGTCCTACCAGCCTTTGGCGGGCAAGCGTCCTATGTCCTGTAATCCTACGTCAATTTATAACGGATTCAATTGATATAATATTTATTCTTACCTTTATGCCACTTTGAAAAACTAACCAAAATCATATTTCCATGAAAAAACTTTTTACACTATTGGCATTACCCTTTTTAATGGTACCATTGTTATTTGTCGGATGCAAATCCTCCACAGAAGAAAAGGAAGTAACCGCAGACCAATCCAAAGAATTGAATGAATGGTTTGATACCAAATATGAAGAAAAACTTCAAAAAAGTCCCTTGCAACTCACGATGCTGGGTAGAAAAGACCGCTATGATCAACTGGATGATATGAGCCTCAAAGCAGAGGAAGAATTATTTCAGTGGACTGAAACTTCGGTCAAAGAACTTGAAGAAACATTTGATTATGAGTCATTAAGTCCTGAAGATCAAATTTCTTATGACTTATGGATGTATGAATACCAACAAATGAAAGAGGGCTTGGAGTTTAAAAATATGGATTATGTTTTTCATCAAATGATGGGAATGCACACCCAGTTTCCCAGCTTTATGATTAACTTTCACAAAGTAGATAGTGTTTCAGATATGAAAGCATATATCACTAGAATAAGAGCTTCAAAAAATGCAATTAATGATTTACTGGATCGGGCAAAGCTTCAGGCAGAAAAAGGAATTATTCCGCCTAAATTTACTTTTGAGAGAGTCCTTATTCAATGCAAAGACCTTTTAAACGGAAAACCCTTTACCAAATCAGAAAAAGATGCCGCTTTATGGGCCGATATGAATATGAAAATTGACCAACTCGTAGTAATGGGAGATATCGACGAAACCGAAGCAATAACAATGAGGTCAAATGCTGAAGAAGCCATGACACAATACTTTAAGCCTGCTTACGAATCAATAATAAGTTGGCTTGAAGCCGAAATGCCCAATGCTGAAGAAGCACCCACAGGAGTGAGCAGACACCCCAATGGAGAAGCTTATTATAACTACAGATTAAAAACTTCGACAACTACAAATCTTACTGCAGATGAGGTTCACAATATTGGTTTAGAAGAAGTTGCACGCATTCAGGAAGAAATGATGGCAATCAAAAACAAAGTAGGCTTTGAAGGAAGCTTACAGGAGTTTTTTAAATTTGTAAATACCGATGAACAATTTTTCTTCCCTAATACTGATGAAGGCAGACAGGGCTATCTCGATGAATCCACAAAATATCTTGACGAATTGACAAAAAAACTACCTGACTATTTTGGAATATTGCCCAAAGCAGATTTGGTTGTAAAAAGAGTGGAGTCTTTCAGAGAGCAGGATGGAGCACCTCAACATTATTTTCCGGGCACACCCGATGGTTCCAGGTCTGGGATTTACTATGCTCACTTGTCTGACATGAATGCAATGCCAAAAACCACTATGGAAGGTGTGGCATATCACGAAGGCAATCCCGGACACCACATGCAGATATCCATCGCGCAGGAATTGGAATCTGTTCCTGAGTTTAGAAAAAGAGGCAGATATACATCCTATGTTGAGGGCTGGGCATTGTATTCTGAAATACTGGCTAAAGAAATGGGTGGTTATGAAAATCCCTATTATGATTTTGGTCGCCTGGTTAATGAAATTTGGAGAGCCATCAGGCTTGTGGTTGACACCGGCCTGCATTCAAAAGGATGGACAGAAGTCGAGGCGATTGCTTATTTCTCTGAAAATTCGTCCATTGCGCCGGGTGCTATCAAAGCAGAAGTACAGCGTTATATGGTGATGCCGGGTCAAGCAACGGCTTATAAAATTGGGATGATTAAAATACAGGAACTGCGTCAAAAAGCAGAAGCTGAACTGGGTGATGCTTTTGACATCAAAGGGTTTCACGATACGGTTTTAGGAGGTGGTGCGATGCCACTCGAAATCTTGGAAAGAAGAGTCAATCAATGGATTGATTCTCAAAAAAGCACGACTTAGAAACCGCTATACCAACAAAACTAAAAACCACTCAGGAATCACTTTGACTTCTTGAGTGGTTTTTTATGTATTGAGCCCATTGTTTGAGTGTGTTACTTTATACCACGCGATGTCCCCGATAGGTATCGGGACGCGTCAGCGAGGAGGATTACTAAACACATAACTTTCGGTTAAGCACAAAGTTTGATACGGGCCAAAACCATTGATTTTATTGCTATTCCGCCTATTTTTTATATACATTGTTAGCTGCTGGGCTTTTCATTGTCTATTTATTGTCGGCTGTTAAATCTAATTCCATAAACAACAAATAGTCCTTAAATTCTGCTGGGATTTCCATTTCTGGATATGGTTCTATGTCGCGAAATCCAAAACTTCTATATAACGAGTGAGCTGCTTCCATAAACTTTGGACTGTCAAGTCGAACCTTTTTGTAACCTGCTTTTTTTGATTCAGCTAAAAGTCCTTTAAGTATAGCTCGTCCAGCTCCGATTCTTCTGAAAGTTGGGTCAACAAACATCCGTTTTATTTCACCAATTTCGGAATTGATGCTTTTTAAGCTTCCAAGTCCACAGATTTTACCTTCATAAACAGCTATTATTAGTTGGCCGTATGGCGGCTGAAATTTACTTATTTGTTGAATGTCCTGTTCAACCGCTTCTTTTGGATTATGGGGATGTACACCATAAAGTTCTTCCATTTTGTCGTTACCCCAAACCAAATAGTCCAACCATAATTTTTTAATACTCTCAACGTCGCCAGGAACTTGAGCATATCTTACTTCAACATTTGATGTTTTTGCCATACTTATTTTTTTCGATTTTGTCTGTTCGCCTTGCTGCTAACGGTCTTGTATATGAAAAGTAGCGGATTTTTAAGCACTAACTTTTCGGTTTATAACTGACCTTTATTTTATTATTTATCTTTCATTTAAGTAACTAAACCGCTATTTTTTATATACGTTGTTAGCACCAGTTATATTTCTTTTTTAATTTCAACTTCGGCTGAAACAGGCATTCCATTTAGTTCATATCTTTTCGCTGCAGCAATAACTCCTTTGAGTCTATTTACTTTTGACGTGTTATATATTGATTTACCATAAGTCGATAACCCCTCAACTGCGTTATAAAAATATTCCTTAAGATTGGTGCAAGAAAAAAACCATTTGTCTAAAACATATCTTTCGATTTCGTAAGACGAATAAACTTTACCATTTTTTACATTCCAGTATTTAAGAAGTTGAATTAAGTCTTTTATGACGTAGTTATTGAGTCTGTGTTTTGTGTCTAATTCAGTTTTCATTCCGCTTGGATTTGTAGAAATCCAATCAGTATAGGAACTTGCTGGTGCTGGTATATAATATGTGCCCCAACTCACATAAGCAGGTGCTAACTCAAATTTTATGGAACTCATTTCAATCACAATTGTTGGTGACGATTGTTTAATATCATTTCTTGAATAATTTGCCTCGGCAAATGTTTTCAATCGTGTCATTAAAGTTTGAGGGCGATAATTTGCACCATCGCTAAATACGACCATATAATCAACATCAGAATTAGGGTCTTTACTTCTTCTTAAAATTGTACGTCTGTCGTACGAGCCAAAAACAAATTTTGAGTTTAAATTATTAAAATGATTACCAAGTTTTCTTGATAATGTATTTATAGAAGTATCAATTGAGGTTCTTTCCCATTCTGCAATTTTAATTGCGCTTACGGTATCTTGAAGATCTGTTAGTACTGACATTTTTAGAAGTTGCTCTGAATTTTTACAATAAGGTTATCAATGAATTTTTCGTTAGTTGTCTTGTTGAGACGATAAAACCAATCAGGAACTTTTTCAGGAACTGTACGCTCTGTAAATATCGTATCTTGAATTTGTCTTAAATTTTCCGAGGAAGGAATGCTTCTATTAGCTTTGTAATTTTCTAATTCCGCATCTATAAAGTTCAAAGTTTCGTTTTTAGATTTTATATGGCTTCTGAGTGATAATATATTTTGAACACTAAAAACAAGAAATGGAATAGATGGTGAAAGCAGAATTAATAAGTCGAAAAACCCAATGTTTTGAGTAAATCCGATTACAATGTAAATAAGATAATAAACTGCTGTAATCACCGAAAGAAAACCAACAAATTTCTTACGCTGATTAATCTCCCAAGAAAAGTTGATTCTTTGGCAAAGTATAATCGCAATTTCTCTTGGTAGAGAATTATCAATTTTTGTAGAGTACCAGTTTTGCAAGTCATTTTTTTTGTATTTGGAAGATAGTTCCTGAATTGTATCAACATTAACTTTGCTTTTACATAGTATATTATTCCAAGATAGTCCGTATAATTCTGTGTCGAATTGTTCTTGAATTGTTGCTCCTTGGGTTGTTTTACTCTTTCTGTATAATTCGGTTAATAAGTAAGCAACAGTCCATAAAACTCCAAAAGCGTTTATAGGATTTTGATATTCAGGTTTAATCAAAGCAATCAAAGGAAATGTTATAGCTATTAGAATACTAATGACATCAAAAAACTGAAATCTTTTACATTGGCTATAAGCAATCCTTTGTGCCTTTAGTAGCTCAATTAGGCTGGGATTATTTTGTTCAGTTGTTATGTTGTTCATAGTTCAGTTCTAATTGGTGCTAACATTAGTATATACAATATAAAACTACAACTTATTGTTGATATATCGCATTTCTAAGTTACTGTTTTGTTTGATTTATTGTTGATATACAACCTATAAGACGTATATACAACATGTTTTAACTAAACCGGGGAGAATACCTCCTTCATTAAAATTAGGGAGGTTGAAACAAATAGATCACAATTTGTTAAATACTGTTAATAACAAAGATAAAAGATTGTGTTTTGGGTTTTTTACGGGAATCCGCATTTTTAGATTTTAGACGTTAGATTTTAGCATCGCCGTCGGCGCTCCGTCGCTGAAGCTATGAAGCGTAAGTGACAAGCCTTTGGCGGCCGATGGATATTAGACTCGTTTTTGTCATACTTAAACTGCACATCAGCCTTCGGCGGACAGGCTGGTACTGTTCACTGAGCACTTTTTTTCCAGGGCCTTAGATATTGTAATCTTATTTTTATTTTTTGGAGTTAGCCCTTCTAACTTCTAACTTCTAACTTCTAACTTCGTACTTCTAACTTCAAACCTCTGCAAGTTGCTTGAGCAATTGCAATGCTTTTGGAAAGCTTGAATTCATAAAATCAATGTGGATGGGGTCTGTGTCTATTTGAACGGTGACTCTGGTGCCTTGTTCGGTAGTATGCAGGGCATAACGTTCACGTGCGCCGGTCCAGTCATAGTCGGGAGCAAAGGGGGTTTCTTTAAAATCTTTTATGGCACTCAGGTATTCTAGTACCACTAAGCGGGGTTCGTCCACTTCGGCTAGTTTGCAGTGCACTCCTTCACCTTGGGGCGTGAGAAAGTGTATTTTAGCACCTTTGGCAAAGTGGGTTGTTTTGTAATGACTTCCTTCCCCAAAAGGGCTTATCCAGGTTTTGTAATGTTCAGGCTCCCACATACAATGCCACACTTTTTGAGGTGCGGCGTTGATGGTAACAGTATATTCAAGTGTTTTCATAAAAATGCTTTATTGCCGCTCATAAGTCGTTTCAATAAATGAAATGGTTTGTTTCATAACGTCAATCAAGGTTTTTTCATCAATGTCTTCCAGCTTTTTGACATAGATACAGGCTTTACCCATTTTGAATTTCCCTAAAGTATCAAGCTGGTGTTTGTGTTTGTCCAGACCGGTAAATGCATACAACGAAATGGCGGCTTTGCGGGGTGAAAAACCCAGGATGGGTGCATCGCCTTCGTGACCGCTCTTGTATTTGTAATGGTAACTGCCAAAACCTATAATCGAGGGCCCCCACATATATGGTTCTTCACCAGAAACGGCTTTCATCAATTCAATAAGCCGGTAACTGTCTTTGCGTTTTTGCTCGTTTTCAACGGCATTGATAAAGTCTGTAACACTTGCGTTTGTGGGCTGGGTCTTGTTTTTTGCCATGAAAAATGATTTAAAGAATTAACGATTTGATTTTAATATCCATCGACCAATAAGAATGCCTGCAATCACCGCCAGGATGTTTCTTAGAATTGGATTCATTGGTTGTGTTGTTTTGGTTGGATAGTATAAAAGTAATGATTTTGAAAGATTTTTATAATTATAAGAAAGATAAAATCAGCGTTTTTCTTTTAAATCAGCATGCTTGTATGAAACATCAAAGGATTTTGAGAGTGCTCTCTTAACTTTTCTTAACTTCTTAATGTTTTAAAACAAATCAGTAGAAAGAATAATAAGAAAACATTAAGGCATTAAGGGATATTAAGGTAATTCTCTTAAAGGCTTTTTTTAAAGCAACGGCTGCTTAACACCTGTTCATATTGACCATATCTGGGAATGGGGGAGTAGCCGTGTTTTTGATAGAGGGCAAGGGCTTCGTGATACTTGACGCCTGTTTCAAGAATGGTGTTTTTATAGTTTAATTCACGTGCCCAAAGTTCCAGTTCGTTAAGGATTTTTGTAGCAATTCCTTCACCTCTGCATTGAGGAGAAACAAACATTCGCTTTACTTCTGCAGTTTGGTCGTCAAAGTGTTTGATGGCACCACATCCCACAGCTGTCTTATTTTTGTATGCTACCAAAACGTGATGGATATGGTCTGTTTTATTATACTGAGCATGAAAGAGGTGTTCCTCACCATCACGAACTTTTATATCCTCGTCGAGTCGTTTGATGAGTGCAACAAAGTCGTTGTTTGTTGCGGTCGTTCTTTGGATTGAAATCATGAATTAAGGGTTAGTAAGCAGTCGGTAAATTAGTATCACAACGGCAATAAGTACAATAGTGGTATAGATGTGCTTGTTGTATTTTGCGAGCCGGTTGGGTAAATAAATATCAAAGTTGTGCTTTTGAGAATCTGAATACTTTCTTGCCACCAATGTGATGGGGCAAACGGCTTTAAAAATAAGTAAAATAAGACCTTCGAGAACAATAAGACCCAGACATATCCATACCCATAGATCAATTTTATTGACCAGGACGGCATACAGTAAATAAAAAATAACCATATTGAAAAAGACCCAAATGAGCGTGTGCAGGATTTTAATCAACGTTAGTTTTAGAGAATCATCCATTTTCCTAAGCTGTAAACCAACAATAAATTTACTCAAAAAATAGTATTTGACTGAACTTACATCAAACTTTCGATAAAAATAGTAGGTAAGAATTTTTAGTATAAGTAATAATTTTACTCTTCATAAAACTTCACCTGATTCTTTTCAAGAAAATCTTTAATGACATCTACCCTGATGCACTGTCCCAAATGGAGAAAAGCATAATCATTGATTTTCTTCAATTCGCCTTTTATCAATAATTCTTTGTCTTCAATATCAAAGCCAAGGTGCAGATGCTTGGTGCTTTGCTGCATACCATAAACAGTTCCGTTTTCGTCAAAGAGGGGTCCGCCGCTTTGTCCTCTCAAGCCGGGCGTACTCATTTCAATACCCATGAGTTCGTTGTTTTCTACAACGTTTCTGGTGACAATACCATCAATGGGGAAGATGGGAACAATGGCTCTTATTGATTGGTCAAACTGAATGTCATCCTGGCTTTCTTCATATTTGTAGTTCTTGAATTCAGGAAAAGGGAAGCCTAATCGGCACAGGTATTTTCCCTGTTCTATTTTTGAAGTGTCTTTTAAAAAACGGGCATAACCCTCATATTGTATTTCATTAAATCCCTTAAGCTGAACAATAGCAAGGTCATATTTAGGGTGTTGCTTTACCGTAATCTGATCAAACCGATCCACAGCACCCATAAAACTGTTTTTAATTTGAACGGTGGTGTCCTTTTTATACTGGTATTTTATTTCAAGCCCTTTCAAGTTTCTCTTAAATGTATGATCTCTGGGTAGTTTGGCGACTTCAGCTTTAAATTCTAAAAATTGTTTGTTGCGCTGGTCTGAAGCGATGATGAGTTGGGCTACGTGTTTGCAGGTGACCGCGGTTCCCATTTCGTTGACAAAAAAAAGTGTTGACAAGCCGGGTGTTATGTGTTTATTTCCATAAGCACGTGTGATGGTTTGCAATGGACGTGTAAACTTTGTGACTTCTTTGATGGCGTTGACAAACATGGTGTTTATTTTTTCTTGTTTCGTTTGTTGTAATTTTTATCTCCCCGTGTTTTGGGTTTTTTATATTTTTTGACAATTTCCCTGCGGTAAGAGCCTCCCAGGTTTTCTTTTTTGTTTTTGTCTTTCTTCTCGTGAAAAGCGGGTCTGGGTGCGTCTTCGTCGTTTTTGCTGCGTTTGTTAGGATTGTTTATTTCCTTCACAACGGGGCGTTCTTCATAAGTGAGTTTTTCAGACACCTCAACTGTTGCGGGCATAGCAAGGCGGGTGATTTCTATCTGCATCAAAGCTTCTATGGCTTCCAGACTGCGTTCTTCGGCGGGGGTTGTCAATACAATCGCTTTCCCCATTCGCTCGGCACGGCCTGTTCGTCCAATGCGGTGAATGTAGTTCTCAGGATAATCGGGTGTATCGACATTAAAAACATGCGAGATATTATCAAAATCAAGACCGCGTGCCATAACATCTGTTGCTACGAGAATTCGGTTTTCACCGGCTTCAAACTGTTTGATGCTTCTTATTCTGTAATTCTGGGTTTTGTTTGAGTGAATGACACAGAGTTCTTCTTTGAACTTTTCGTCGAGCAACTCAAAAAGCAGGTCGGCTACTTTTTTGTTCTTTACAAAGAGCAACACTTTTGAGTAGGTTTCCGCGTCAGCGAGCAAATCCAGCAAGAGGTTTACTTTGGTGTAAAAATTGGGAACGTGATAGACACTTTGTTCGATATTCTTAAGAGGCTCACCGCTCAAGGCGACTGAGACTTTTTCAGGGCTTTTAAAGAAAACAGAGAGCAGTTCCTCCACATCTTCGGTCATGGTTGCAGAGAAAAGGATATTTTGTCGTTGTTTGGGCAGTATGTCAAAGATATTCACCAGCTGATGCCTAAAACCCAAATCGAGCATGACATCCACTTCATCAATGACTAACTTTTGGATAGATTTTAACTGCAACACACGGCTCACGGCAAGGTCATAAAGACGCCCCGGAGTGGCAACTATTACATCAAGCCCTTCGGCAACCGCCTTTTTTTGAGTATTGATATTTGTGCCACCATACACACCCAGCACCCGAAGATTTGAATATTTTGCCAGTTTTTCAGTCTCTTCAACCACCTGTAAAACGAGTTCGCGGGTGGGAACTAAAACCAGCACTCTTGGGTTTTCCTGACGGGAATAAGGAAGCATCCTCAAAATGGGAAGCATATAAGCAAAGGTTTTTCCGGTGCCCGTTTGTGCAATACCCACCATATCTCTACCGGACATCACCACAGAAAACGATTGTTCCTGTATGGGTGTGGGGTTATCAATTCCCAGGTCTTTGAGGGCATTAAGCAGGGGTGTTGTTATGTTTAAATCTTCAAAAGTCACGATACATCATTTTAAGGGACAAAGGTACGCTTATTTTAGATTTAGGATTCTGCTAACAGCTTTTCTGTTTAATTTGGGTATTTTTGTGACTTAAATAGAATTTAGTACACGACAAAATTTGAAAAAGCATTAATTTCTCGGAAAATCAGTTTTGCCCCAACCCTAAAGGGAGTCTGATTTTCCTCGATTTCATCCGCCGACTGGCGGAAGGGGAAACAAATCGAGGAAAATCCTTCGAAATTGAATTTTATCGTGCACCAAACAAATAAATTTAAATATTAAAATTACCGCTTACGCGGAAAGAACTATGACTAAAGTTTTAGCTTTTGCAGGATCTAACAGCAGTACATCCATCAACCACAAACTAGTTGAATTTGCGGCTTCTCAAATCAATTCACACGATGTGAAAATCATAAAGTTAACCGATTTTCCGTTGGAACTATTTAGTGAAGACATTGAAAAGGAAAGAGGGTTTTCGGATAATTTAAAGGGTCTTCTCAACGAAATTGAAAATGCAGATGCCCTTATTGTTTCAGTCAACGAACACAACAGTGCTACTTCTGCCTACTTTAAAAATGTTTTGGACTGGTTGTCGCGCATCAAATATAAATTCCTTGAGGATAAGAAAATTCTATTAATGAGTACTTCACCCGGAAGAGGGGGTGCAGCAAAATCGTTGGAATATGTCAAGGACGTCATGACCAACCGATACAACGGAACCGTGGTTGAGAGTTTTAGTTTTCCTTCATTCAATGAAAACTTCTCCAAAACCGAAAATAAAATTACCAATGAAACCCTGGCGATGGGATTTACAGACATTCTTCAAAATTTTGAACATCAAATAAACACCTAGTTGCGAAAAATTAAGGAAATACTTTTAGAGAATCCGGCAGATTTTAAAAGGAAACTACTTTCTTGGGCACAGCAATTTGATGAACTGGTTTGTTTGGATTCCAATCCTGAATTTAACAGAGTAAATCAGCTGTATTCAAGCTTTGACTTTATACTCGCAGCAGAGGCACTTACAGCGATAAAGACAGACTTTCAAAATGCTTTTGATAAACTGGAGGAATATAAAAACACCACAAACGACTGGATTTTTGGCTATCTCACCTATGATTTAAAAAACGATGTTGAAGACGTAACATCCACAAACCCTGATTGTGTTTTGTTTCCCGATTTGTATTTTTTTCAACCCAAGAAATTATTCTTCATCAACAAAAACAAACTGGAAATGCATTATCTGCATTTTGTGGCAGACGAGATGGAAGAAGATGTTAATGCCATTTTAAATGTTCAAGCTTCAAGCGAAAGTGTCAAAAGCAATCACCCAAAAATACAAGCGCGGCTTTCAAAACAAGTCTATATAGAAAAAGTAAAACAGATGCTTCACCACATACAAATGGGGGATATCTATGAAGCTAATTTTTGTCAGGAGTTTTATGCTGAAGATGTAAGCATCAATCCGCTGCAAACCTTTGAAAAACTTAATGACATTTCATCGCCGCCCTTTGCTGCCTTTGTCAAACTGGAAGAACATTTTTTACTTTCGGCCTCCCCGGAACGTTATTTGAAAAAAGAAGGGACAAAAATCATCTCCCAGCCCATCAAAGGAACCGCAAGAAGGTCTCAAAACAAAGAGGAAGATTTAAAATTAGCAATTGCTTTGCAAACCGAAGAGAAAGAACGCTCAGAAAATATAATGATTACTGACCTGGTGCGCAATGATCTTTCGCGCACAGCGACACGAGGCAGTGTAAAGGTTGAAGAACTCTGTGGTTTGTATTCTTTTAAACAGGTGCATCAGTTAATTAGTACGGTTGTTTCAGAAGTAGCAGAAACAACCTCAATAGTTGATGTGTTGAAAACCACCTTTCCAATGGGAAGTATGACAGGCGCGCCAAAGGTAAGTGCCATGAAAATCATTGAAGAACTTGAAGAAACAAAACGCGGACTCTACAGCGGGGCGGTGGGCTACATTTCGCCGCAAGGCAATGCCGATTTTAACGTGGTCATCCGCAGTATTTTGTATAACCGTCAAACCGATTACCTCAGTTTTTCAGTGGGAAGTGCAATCACCACAAAGTCAATTCCTGAAAATGAATATGAAGAATGCCTGTTGAAAGCTAAGGCAATTATGGAAGTACTTAATAAGTAAAGCAACAAAATTCCAAATTCAAAGCACCAAATTCCAAATTCCAAGCACCAAAACCCAAAGCATCAAAATTCAAAGCACCACACAAGACTAAAGGCCGAACTGAGCGTTAGCTAAATTCCAAAATAGGAAGAAGTAAATAGTGGTGAGAGGTTAGAGGTGAGTTTTTTTTCAAGACTCACAAACTCACAAACTCAAAGACTAACAATCGCATCCACACTCCAGGCTTCGGCTTTTTTTGAAAACTTGGGTTTTGTCTGGCTCCACACACTCTTAAAAAGGGCACTGTTTCTGTAAGCTTCCAAAGCAGCTTCTTCCTCCCATTTGCTGTAAGTGAAAAAGATGTTTGTATTGGTTTTGTCCCGATAGAGCTCCAAGTGATGACAACCGGGAAAGTACCTTATTTTTTCCTTAACCAATTCAAAGTTTTGAAGGAAAGCATCAATCTTCGCAGGCTGAAACTCCATTTTTACAATTCTAATAAACATAATACTAACTTAAGATTCAAAATCGATGGTGATGGTATCTCTAAAATAAAGACCAAATAGTGTGGAAGCACTGCCTACAGTTTGTGGATTGCTCTTGTAAACAGCCAGTTCCAGAAAGCCTGAGGCATTCCATATAGCAAGTTTTTTACCGTCTTCTTCTCTTTTATCGGGAGGTGTATCAAAGTCAATAGCATCACTGTACTTAGCATAAACCGTTTTAAATTTAACGGTGCGTGCTGTGATTGTAAACGGTTTTCCTAAACCTACTTTTTCAAAAAGGGTTTTCGGAATGTTTGTTACTACATTACCATAGTTGTCTATATAAAGAACACTGCCCACTATTTGATTTTGATAAATAGCAGGCGTAAAGCCTTTCAATTCTTTAATTTCAGAAATTTCTTTTCCAATCACGTCCAAAGTACCACCTCTGGCAATATGACAAGCAACCTTCACAAAAACATCCAGCACCGGAAAGTCAGACAAAACTCGGTCGTGTATGTTTATTTCCACAATTTTTTTAGGACGTAAATCCTGCGTGATAAGTGACATAATCCCGTTATCAGCACATAAAAAATAATGGCCGTCAAGCAAAACAGCGATGTGTTTGTTTTCTGGAGTCAATTCAGAGTCGATACCAATAATGTGAATGGTTCCTTTTGGAAAACTTTTATAGGCATTTTGAATAATGTAAGCCGCTTCAGCAATGTGAAAAGGAGAAATGGAGTGTGAGATATCAACAATTTTTATATCTTCTAATTCAGTATAAATAGCCCCTTTAACCGCTCCTGCAAAATGATCTTTCTCTCCAAAATCGGTCGTAAGTGTTATAATTGGCATAGATAAATTGTTGATATTTTTTTAACCTCAAACCCTTGAGGGTACCACAAAAATAGATTAAATTTGTAGTACAAACTTAGTCAATAAATAAGACAAATCCTTAAAATTAACAACTGCTTTTGAACGAACTTATTCTAGAAATTACAGAGATAAGTCCCAGTGAATTATTTGGGCAACAAAACGCCAATATCAATCTATTAAAAAAGTACTATCCCAAGTTAAAAATTGTCGCTCGCGGTAACCGTTTAACCGTTTTTGGCGATGAAGAACTATTGGAGGAATTTGACAAAAAATTTACCATGTTGATGGAACATTTTGTCAAATACAACAAACTCGATGAGAATGTCATTGAACGCATCATCACCAGTGATAGTAGGGCAGATTATGAAACAACTGAAAGCAGTGGCGAGATATTAGTTCACGGTGTGGGTGGAAAAAAAGTAAAAGCCATTACTGTCAATCAACGTAAGCTGGTCGATTTGATGAGGAAAAATGACATGGTGTTTGCAGTTGGGCCCGCAGGTACTGGAAAAACATATACTGGAGTTGCGCTGGCTGTAAAAGCGCTAAAAGAAAAACAAGTAAAACGAATCATACTTACACGTCCCGCTGTTGAAGCCGGTGAAAATCTTGGATTTCTCCCCGGAGATTTAAAAGAAAAACTCGACCCTTATATGCAACCTTTGTATGATGCACTGCGGGATATGATTCCGCACGAGACGCTTGCGTCTTATATTGAAAAAGGTGTTGTGCAAATAGCGCCCTTGGCTTTTATGCGTGGGCGCACGCTCGACAATGCTTTTGTAATTCTCGATGAAGCCCAAAACACCACCCATGCACAAATGAAAATGTTTTTAACCCGAATGGGTAAAAATGCTAAGTTTATGATTACCGGTGACCCCGGTCAAATTGATTTACCCAGAAGAGTCATCTCCGGATTGAAAGAGGCCTTACTCGTTTTAAAAGATGTAAAAGGCGTTGGAATTATTTTTCTCGATGACAAAGATGTCATAAGACACAGGTTGGTTAAGGAAGTGATAGCAGCATACAAGGCAATTGAAAACGTAGAATAAAATGATGAATACCCTAACAAACACTCCATTTAATTTTCCGGGACAAAAAAAAGTATATCACGGCAAAGTAAGAGATGTTTATACCCTCGAGAATGACATATTGTTAATGATAGCATCAGACCGCATTAGTGCTTTTGATGTGGTATTACCAAAGGGTATTCCTTTTAAAGGACAAATTCTCAATCAGATTGCAACAAAAATGATGGATGCCACATCAGACCTGGTTCCAAACTGGCTTATTGCTACTCCAGACCCCAATGTAGCCATAGGTCATGCCTGTGAACCTTTTAAAGTAGAAATGGTAATAAGAGGCTATCTAAGCGGTCACGCCGCAAGGGAATACAAAGAAGGCAAAAGAACCCTCTGTGGAGTCACCATGCCCGAAGGTATGATTGAAAATGATAAATTTCCAACTCCAATAATTACACCGGCTACAAAGGCAGAAGCAGGTATGCACGACGAAGATATATCACGGGAGGACATTTTAAAAAGAAAAATTGTTTCTGAAGAAGATTATTTGGTTTTAGAAGACTATACCCGAAAACTCTTTCAACGTGGCACAGAAATAGCCGCAGCCAGAGGACTTATTTTGGTTGATACAAAATATGAATTTGGCAAAACCAAAGACGGCACAATCGTTTTAATTGATGAAATTCACACACCCGATTCTTCACGCTACTTTTATGCTGAAGGGTATCAGGAAAGACAAAACAGGGGAGAGGCACAAAAACAACTTTCTAAAGAATTTGTAAGACAATGGTTAATACAAAATGGCTTTCAGGGAAAAGAAGGACAGCAAGTGCCTTTTATGTCTGATGAATATGTTGAAAGTGTATCAGAGCGTTATATTGAGCTGTATGAAAACATTACAGGGGAGCCTTTTCTAAAAGCCGATGTGACTAATATAGTTGAACGTATTGAAAAAAATGTGACGCGCTATTTTTCAGAGGAATAGCTCTTTTCTCTAAAATTAAAGCTATACACATATCCAAAACTTAACTCATTAAAATCAGCCTGACCCAGGTTTGCATTGATGTGAGCGCCCACATAAAAATTGTGTTTGGGGTTTTTGTCAGTTCCCACCAAATAATACTTTAATCCCAGTCGGCTGGAAACAGAGCGTTTAATCTCATAATACCAGTCCAATTCTCCATAAACCACAGCTATATAAGGATTTTGCTCTTCATCAGTTGCTATAAAAACATAGCCTTGATTTAAAATCCAATCCACCTGATAAAAAGGCTTGTATATGTTGAGACCCAATTGAAACTCGACACCAAAGTGATTCATTAATAATTCACCTGTACCAAAAAATCCAAAGTTTGTAGCATAACCATAAGGGTTTTCTATGAATTGTGGGTAACGCTCAACGATCAATTCTTCTTCATTTTTTATGTAATCATAATAATGTCCATAAAACCGGTAATAGGCACCAATGCCAAATTTGTATGTTTTATTAATAACCTTTCCGTAAGTAAAAGCAACAGAGTAAATTTCTTTTTTATCATTAAAAATTTCAGAAAGCACATTTTGCCCCAAACCAAACCGAAACGAATAGAAACTATGTAGTGATCTGCCCGTTGGAACATTTTGTACATAAACTTTTGGAAACCCGTCTCCATTGGAATACTCTATTTCATAGGAAAGCCCCAGCAGAAATGAATTATAACCCTGGTTGGGCAATTTAACGTGACCGTTTGAATGGTGTAAATAATTTAAACCTAATTTTAAAGTACTATTTTCAAGTTTCCACAACTCGTAGATTAGAGAACCCCTGAACGCCCAGGCAATATCTGTAGAAATTCCTTTGTTTAGTTGATTTGACCTGATATTGTATTTTACATTGTGGTAAGAAACCCCCAGTCCAAAAAGTAAATTAAATCGATTGCTTTTTAAAAACTTGAATTCAGCATTTGGAATAAATGAATAGGATTTCCCAACAAACTCAGCATTACTATAATCTGAAACTCCAAAAAGAACGCCTGTTTTTGGGTAGTTTAGTCGGTATGCCCATTCCTGATTTTTTGCGTTGTGAAAACTACCAAAATTGAGATAAAAGGATTTCTGAGTGCCCACTTCAGGAAAATCAGTATTGGGTTCAGAAAGTTGTCCAATCATGAACTCAGGCGTTATAAAGCTTGAGTGATTTAAGGTATCAATGACCT
>JANSXN010000022.1 GCA_024742935.1 Flavobacteriaceae bacterium | reverse complement strand
TCAGGCACTTTGCTTTTTGGCCCCATTTCTTTGGGTGATTTCTTTCAAAATGGGGTAAATTCAGGAGATCCCATCGTTTTGTATGACCAGCTTGCCGACCGTTTTTTTGTGAGTCAATTTAGAACGTCAAACAACGCATTACTGATTGCTGTTTCCGAAACTCCCGACCCCACAGGGTCTTATTTTTTATATGAGTTTCCATTAAATTCTTTTCCAGATTACCCGAAATACTCCATTTGGCCTGATGGGTATTACATGACCGCAAACAAGTTTACCGGTAACACCACCTATGTTTTGGAAAGGGATGTGATTTTAGCCGGTGGAGTAAGTCCACAAATTGTTGGGTTTAATTTACCGGGCATTGTTAACAACCCAAACACTGTGAGAAGTCCCAATCCGGCGCATTTATTGGGAACGAGTTTTACTCCCGGATTACCGGGACAAATTGTTTATTTTCAGGATGATGGCTGGAGTAGTGCGATTACTTTTGACCACCTGAAAATATGGGAAATAACGATGGACTGGAACAACACGTCCAATTCTTCTATTTCCTCGGCACTTGAGATTCCTACATTACCATTTGACTCTGTTTTTGCTCCTTTTGGTTCAGGAGATGTTAATCAACCCGGGACAAGCCAAAAAATTGATATGATAGGTGGTGTGATTTCTTATATGGTAAATTATCGCGAATTTGGAACCCACAATGTGATGACAGTAACTTTTAATGTTGATGTTGATGGTAATGATACTAGTGGTATAAGATGGATTGAACTACGCAATAATGGAGCTGGAGATCCCTGGACTATTTTTCAGGAGGGCACGTATGCTCCCAATGATGGGTTGAGTCGTTTTATGGGAAGTCTAGCTATGGATGCTGCCGGAAATATGGGGCTTGGTTTTCAGGTTGCCAGTGGTACTGTGCCTGCAGGAATGAGATATACCGGAAGATTTGATGGTGATCCAATAGGTTTAATGACAGTAGCAGAAACTACAATCATTGACGGTACAGGTGTGCAAACTACTTCCAATCGTTTTGGGGATTATACTCACTTAACCATGGATCCTGATAATTTCACGTTTTGGTTTACGGGAGAGTATTTTCCTAACAATAATTTTTGGACAACAAGAATCGCCTCTTTTAGTTTGTCCGGTGGATTTTCAGATGATGTGGGTGTAAATGCCATAACAGCTCCAAATGATGGAATTCTTACTGCTTCAGAAACTGTTGATATTTCGATCAGGAATTTTGGGTCCAGTGCACAATCAAATTTTTCCGTTGAACTCCTTGTGGATGGGGTGATTGAAGCTACAGAAACTTTTACAGGAACTGTAAATGCCAATGAAACCGAAACATATACGTTCACTCAAACAGTCGATTTGTCAATCCCCGGTCAAAGCTATACTATAGAAGCAAGAACCAACCTCTCTGGTGATGAGTTTCCAAGCAATGACAGCTTTACAAAAGAGGTGACTCATATATTTCCAAATGATGTGGGAGTTACTGAAATTATTAGCCCTGTTTCAGGGGAAGGTTTAGGTGATGAAACAATCACGATTCGAGTGAGAAACTTTGGAGCTAATCCACAGTCTAATTTTGATGTATCGTACAGTATTGATGGAGCTCCACCTGTGGTTGAAACCTTTACTGCAACCATAAACTCTCTTGAAGATGAGGTTTTCTCATTCAGTCAAACAGGCGATTTCACAGCTTTGGGTGATTATGATGTTGAAGCTTCAACCCTATTGACAAATGACGATGTTCCTGCAAACGATTCAATAGAAGTTACCATAACCAATGAACAATGTTCGCCCATAGGCAATTGTTCTCTAGGAGATGGTCTCACCCGTTTTGCTATTGGAACAATAGACAATTCCAGTGGTTGTTCATCAAATGGTTATGGTGATTTTACAGGTTTAAATACCGAACTCGACATTAATACCAGTGTAGATGTCACAGCACGTTCCGGTTTTGCTAATCAATTACTTTCTGTATGGATAGATTACAATGATAATTTTGTTTTTGAACCAGACGAATTGGTGGTTTTTGATTTTCCTCTTCCTGCTTCAGGGACAAATTACACGACTTCTTTTAACATACCTAATGACTTAGATTTAGTGGGTACTCACTTATTGAGAGCCAGAGTGGGATGGATAACTTCTGAGGGGACTATTAATGACCCCTGTGTTGATTTTACCTGGGGCGAAACAGAAGATTATACTGTCACAATCCTTGATGGCACCCTTTCAAATGCTCAAAATGATTTTAACGATGCAGCTTTTATGGTGTATCCTTTAGAAAATAGAACTTATGAAGTTTTATTTCAACCTAAATCAGATCTTGGGGATATGAAAGTTACAGTATTTAATGCCTTGGGTCAAAAAATAATCGATTCAGAAATGAGGTTTCAAGCAAATGCCTATAAAGCACAATTAGACTTTGAGGGTAATGCAACAGGTACATATCTTGTAAAGGTTTCAAACGGAAACTATAGCACGGTAAAAAGAGTGATTGTTAAATAACAGCAGAACTTTTTATAAAACTTAAAGCGGGGAAGGTTCCCCGCTTTTTTAATTAGTATCGATTTTGATTACTCTTCAGAATTATGGGATATTTTTTTAGAACTAGAAATATGTAGCAAGATTCTGAATAAACTAAACCACTCTCTACTCAATCATTTCCAGTTGCTTCTGCAAGACTTTGATTTGGTCTCGCATCTTGGCGGCTTTTATAAAATCCAATTCCTTAGAAGCGGCTTCCATCGCTTTGCGGGTATCGCGTATTTTTTTCTCCAACTCAGGGCGGGTTGAATAGGTGTTTTTAGCCTCTTCAGCAGCGTGTACAAGCATTTCTTCAATTGAATAGGCTTTTTCCTTGGGTTTGGAAAGTGCATTTTCAAGGCTTTTCTTTATTTGGGTAGGAGTGATGTTATTAGCAAGATTGTATGTCATCTGCTTATCCCTTTTGTAATTAGTACTGTCAATCGTCGCCTGCATACTTCGTGTAATTTTATCTGCATACATAATGGCTTTACCATTAAGATTTCGGGCAGCCCTTCCCACCGTTTGTGTGAGTGACCGCTCACTTCTCAAAAAACCTTCCTTGTCTGCATCCAGTATTGCAACCAATGATACTTCAGGTAAATCCAGTCCCTCTCTTAACAAGTTAACGCCAATAAGGACATCAAATAGGCCCAAACGCAAATCCTGCATAATCTCAACCCGTTCCAGCGTGTCTACATCACTGTGAATATAGCGGCAACGCACATTAATGCGGGTTAAATATTTAGTAAGTTCTTCGGCCATACGCTTGGTTAATGTGGTCACCAAAACACGCTCGTCCTTTTCAACACGCAACTGGATTTCTTCAATCAAATCATCAATTTGGTTTAAACTGGGGCGCACCTCAATGGGCGGGTCAAGGAGGCCTGTGGGGCGAATGATTTGCTCCACAATCACACCACCACTTTTTTCCAGTTCATAATCGGCCGGGGTCGCACTAACATAAATCACTTGATTTTGCAGCGCTTCAAATTCCTCAAACTTTAACGGCCGATTGTCCATCGCCGCCGGAAGTCTAAAACCATATTCAACCAGATTTTCCTTGCGTGAGCGGTCACCACCATACATAGCACTCACTTGTGGAATAGAAACATGACTCTCGTCAACCAGCATTAAGTAATCCTTAGGGAAATAATCCAATAAACAGAACGGACGTGTGCCGGGCAGGCGTCCGTCGAGATAACGGGAGTAGTTTTCTATACCACTGCAATAACCCAACTCGCGAATCATCTCCAAATCAAAATTAGTGCGCTCTTCAAGCCGTTTGGCTTCCAGGTGCTTGCCAATTTCCTTAAAATAATCAAGTTGTTTCACCAAATCATCTTGAATGGCACGAATAGCTCCTTGCAAAACATCCGGCGAAGTAACAAACATATTGGCAGGATAAATATTGAGCTGTTCATAGGTTTCAATCACTTGGTTGGTCTTGATATCAAAGGCTTCAATTTCTTCAATTTCGTCACCAAAAAAATGAATCCTAAACGCATCATCTGCATAACTTGGAAAAACATCTACAGTATCTCCTTTAATTCTAAAATTGCCGTGAAAAAATTCGGCTTCTGTTCGGGAATACAAACTTTGCACCAGGCGATGTAGTAATTTAGTTCGCGAAATGACCATGTCTTTTTCCAGCGAAATCACATTTTTTTGAAATTCCACTGGATTTCCAATACCATACAAACAAGAAACTGATGCAACAACCAATACATCACGCCGCCCCGAAAGCAGAGAAGAGGTGGTGCTTAGCCGCAACTTTTCAATCTCCTCATTAATAGATAAATCCTTCTCGATATACGTTCCGCTTGACGGTATATACGCTTCCGGTTGGTAGTAATCATAGTAAGACACAAAATACTCAACGGCATTGTGAGGAAAAAGCTGCTTAAACTCAGAGTATAATTGCGCTGCCAGTGTTTTATTGTGTGCCAGTACCAGCGTGGGTTTTTGAACTTCTTGAACTACATTAGCAACGGTAAATGTTTTTCCGCTTCCTGTTACTCCAAGCAAGGTTTGGAAACGCTCGCCACCATTAATTCCATCCACTAGTGCTCTGATGGCAGCAGGTTGATCACCTGTGGGTTTGTATTCTGATACCAGTTGAAATTTCATGAAGTGTTATTTTTTGGCTTTCGCCGAAAGGCTGTCCAAAAATAGTAAAAACCTATCGTTTGAGCGTAAAATGCCCGCGGTAAATACTACCGTCTTTTAGTGTGGCCTTAAACCAATAATCTGAAGAGGGCAAAGGGCGACCTCGATAGGTGCCATCCCAACCAAACGTATTGAAATCCAGCCAGTGCAAAATCTTACCAAAACGATCAAAAATAACCACACTTTCCACGAGACTGTTACGCAAATTGACACCACTAAGAGTCCAGTAATCATTCACCCCGTCATTGTTGGGGGTAAAATAATTAGGGAATCCCAAAACAAACACTTTGATACTTGTGATACCACACCCATTTGTGTCCAATACATAAACGGTGTAAATCCCTCCGGCGAGGTTTTCAAACACATTACTTTCCTGATAGGGACCGTTTTCATTGTTGAGTGAGTACAAATAGTTTCCGGCACCGTTAGCAGTTATAATAACAGTTTGGTTTCCAAAACTGCCCGTGAGTTCATAACTTAACTGTGGTAACTCTGAACCTATAACAGATATCGTTCGGGAAGAGCTACAGCTGTAATTTGTGCCATTTAGAGATTGATCAAAACTAACAGTAACAGTATATTCACCCGGGGCTGTTACTGAAATTTGGGGTGTGGTGGCTCCCGTGCTCCAAAGAAAGGTATAATCAGCTTCATCACCCACCACTCCGGAGTCCAAAAGGATGGGCTCAGGAAATGTGTTGAAACAATATGTAGCCGTCGCAGATCCAGAAAACTGGGGTGATGGGATAACTGTTAAATAAACCGGTAAAATACCAAAACAACTGCCTGCATTTATGAGCCTCGCAAAAATGGTTTGCATTTGAGGGAGGGTGTTGGTGAAATTGAGTGGTAATTGTTCTTGACCTTGCAAAGCATTTTCAAAGGTAAGGTGGTAACTTACCTCCAGATTTGAACCATACGCATTTTGAATATCGAGACTTGTTGTAGATAAATCAAAGTTAGCAAAATCTGTTGTTGTTGATAAGGAGCAGCCGGCAACTTCGAGTGGAGGTAAAAAATTTGTGGTCGTGTTTAAAATGACACGTGCAACTGCATAACAACCTAAAGGATTTAGCACACGGGCATAGACCCTTTGATTGGGTTCTGAATTTGTAAATGATGTGGGGTTTGGAATAGGAGCCACATTGTTTTGAGCATTGGACAAACTGTTGAAAAAAGCACTCACCTGCAGGGACGTATTTCCATTGACAATAGCTTCAGTTGCATCAAAGAGATTAAAAACACCAATGCCGCTGTTGTTTTCTTCACACTGTATTAAGGTGGTGTTTTGTACAGTGATGACGTCATCATATTCAATGGTGATAGAGCCTTTGATGTCACAACTGTTGTTTTCAAGTTGAATCTCCACTTCATAAAAACCTTCCTGAGTAACTGTATATGTGGGATTTGTTTGACCGGGCAGCGCCACGCCATTCCGAAACCATTGATATTGATTGTTACCTGCAAAAGATGCGTTGAGGATGAGGTTTTCACCAAAACACAACGGATTCCCTGTAGCAAAAAGACGGTCTGGTCCTAAATCATTTTCTACAGCAAAACTGCCACCACCCAAAAAGATTGCTGAATCATAAAATGGATTTTCCTGATCGGCAACTACAAGTTTGATATGATAAAGTGTTCCCGGATTGACAAGAGCTTCAGCTCTCAGTATTTTAGTTTGACCACTGTAATTTGTGGGGTGTTCAACACCATTATAAGCATCAAAAAACTGAGGGTTTGCAGGTTGGCAGATCGTGCCTTCGCCTCTTATGGTTGTTATTTTAACAGGGATATTGGTTCCGGGAACCACAGCAAGGTTTTGGTATTGATTTTGAGAATTGGCTTCTTTAAGTAAAAAAGCAAATCCGTCAGAAAAGTTACATTGATTGGGGTTGTTGTAATCAAAATACTGTTCAGAGGAGAAGATGTACTCAAATATAATTTTATTGGCTATGGGTAAAAAGTCAAACTCGAGTACTGTTGCGTTGATTGTATTGGATTCTCCAATTGCTTGTTGCAAATCGTTATCTCCCTGCCAGCTAGTACTGCCTTCACTCAATAAGGAGTTATTTGGGCCAATAGCAGAAAGTGCTTTTCCAGTAGTGAGTAAAACGCCCTCCTGAAATGGAAAATCACTGCTTCCGGCAGAAAAATATCCAAAACTGGGAAACTCATCCCAACCACTCGCTGAAAAGTTGGAAACATTGGCACATGGGCTATTTATGAGAATATCTTCTACAAGTTGCTGTGCTGAGAAATTTTCCTGAACTTCAATGTATTGAGAAAAGGCAAGGTTTGAATATAATACAGCTACCAAAAATGGTAAAAATAAACGCATCTAATCAGGAACTTAATTTTTCTTTTTAGCCTTGCAAAAGTAAGGAATGTTCTTGTTTATATTTGAATTTTTAACAATTAGATATTAAGTCTAAGCAACAAATAACCTGCAAAATATTTATTCATTCACATCGAGAGCAATGCGGTCTTTCCTGTTGGCCAGTTCCCAGGCGGTATGATAAACCAATCTTGTGCGTTTTTCAAGGAGATTATACTCAACTTTATCGGGAGTGTCTGTGTGTTTGTGGTAGTCCTCGTGAACACCATTAAAATAAAATATAACGGGTATGTTGTGCTTTGCAAAATTGTAATGATCACTACGGAAGTAAAAACGGTTTGGGTCGTCGTGCGCGTTGAACGTATAGTCCAGTTCCAAGTTTACATATTGTTTGTTGACTTGTTCAGATAAATTGTGTAATTCTGTGCTCAACCTGTCTGTCCCAATAAGGTAAATATAATCGGGACTGTCTAACTTTTCAGGAGCAATGCGCCCCACCATATCCATATTTAAATTGGCGATTGTATTTTCAAGTTTAAAAATGGGGTCAACATCTGTATAGTACTTTGATCCAACTAGCCCCACTTCTTCACCTGTAACTAAAAGGAATGCTACAGACCGCTTGGGCCCGTTGCCTTCTTCTTTGGCTTTTTGGAATGCTTTGGCAACCATCATAGTGGCAACGGTTCCACTGCCATCATCATCTGCACCATTGTTGACATTGCCGTTTCTGTCAATACCGGTGTGGTCATAATGAGCTGTAATAACAATGACTTCTTCGGGATATTCTGATCCTTCCACAAATGCAATGACATTTTCTGTGACTTTGATACCACTACCTTCTCTAAAAAAGCTTGCCGGCACTTGCTGAAAGTAATTATCAACACCCGGGGGGGATGGAATATTGTTTCCAATGAAAAAATCCCTGATGTATTCAGCAGCATTCTTTTGACCGGGTTCACCTGTCATTCTTCCTTCCATTTCATCAGAAGCAATAATAAAAAGATGTTCTTTAAGTTCTGCTGCTGTTATGAGATTTTCATAATCTACGGGACTTATCTGAACACTTTGTTGACTTGAATCTGATGCTTGATTTGATGTAGAAGTTTTACAACTTAAAAAAAGAAGAATAAAAGATAATAGAAAAAGATGTTTCATATACTTGAATGATTTGTTTGTAAATATACTATGAGCGGCAATTTATTTAATAAAAAAAAATGTGAAACTTTAAAGCTTCACATTTAAAACTAAATGGATTTTTAATTATTCCAAAGGGGCTCCCACAGGTATTTCACATTTGTGACCCGGTTGACCGTGTGGAGGATTTACTTTTGCTGTTGAGTTACTGTTGTTAACAGGTACGCTGCCGGTATTATTAATCACTGGAGACTTTTGCGAAGTGTTTATAACCGGTGATGATTTTGCAGCACTTCCTGATGGCAAAGGTTGTCCAACTTGAATGTCACATCTGTGACCGGGCTGTCCATGTGGCGGATTTAAAGTCACATCTGAGTTGTTTTCTGAGCTATTCTTTGTAGCGTCATTAACTGTTTCTTCTGTTGATTGTGGGCTTTGCTCAACATTTTCTTTTGACTTCTTATCCTCACAGGAAATAAAAAATATCATAGCAAAAGCACAAACGAAAAATGTTGATTTATTGATAAAACTAGAATACATATTACTTTATTTTTAAATTTTGTGCAATTTACAAAATCGATATCAAAACCATCAAAGAAGTTTGTTAATCTTACTAAAATTAATGCCAGTTTGCTATGTAATGCTCTTTTTTCTTGCCCAATACTCAGTTATAACGAGCGGTGTTAAAATCATTGTGAATGCGTAGATACTGTCCTCAACAGGAATGGTAAACATTCTGATACTTAAATTTTGAGAATTGTCATACCAGACTACTTGTTCTTCTATGAAGCTTCCGGTGAGTACCCCATTTACTATAAAAAACGGTATAAGCATCACTAAAAATGTAAGGTAATATTTTTGAAGTAATTCTTTTTCAAATTTGAGGACTAGAACAAGTAGTAGAATAGCATACCCAAAATTTATTAAAGGATACCACCGGTCATAAAAAAGAATCACCACAACAGTCATGCTCAAAATCAAAAGATATGTGATGCGGGTTGTGGCTTTTTCAGGCAATTTCATATCTGGAAAGTAGTAAAGCAACGCATAATGAGTGAAAATACAGGCATAAGGAATGCAAATAAAAAACAACCACTCCTCTATGGGAAGATTCACTAAGTAGAGTCCAATGAGGTATTTGGGATTAAAACCCCAATATCCGTTTGCTGTAAAAACAATGTCCCAAGGGATGAAAAAGAGCATCATAATCCCAATTGCCGGAAACATGTATTTCCATTTTCTGTAGAGTTTTAGCTTTGGGTGAAAACTATATAAAAAAGGAATGGAAAGCGACCCGAGATTCAACCAGAGATAAAGCGAATCCATAATTTATTTTTTAAAATATTTTAATGGTGGAATTAACATTCCAAAGCTTTCTCCTTTGTCTTTTCCTGTATGTTTATGGTGCATTTTATGTGCTCTTCTAATGGCTTTTGCATACCAGTTGTTGGCATTTCTGAAAAGTTTAAAACGCTGGTGAATAAAGATGTCATGGACAAAAAAGTAGGTGAGCCCATAGGCAAAAATTCCTAATCCAATGGGCAATCCATACCAAAAGTCATAATTTTTCCATAAAAGAAAAAAACCAATACTTACTGCAGCATAAAAAATAAAGAAAAAATCATTGCGCTCCCACCAGCTGTCGTGGTCTTTTTTATGGTGATCTTTATGCAAACTCCATAAAAAACCGTGCATAACATATTTGTGCGTGAACCAGGCCATAAACTCCATTATGAAAAATGTCCCGATAAAAACAACAATCCAAAGTAAAATTTCCATTTTAAAGCAAGTTTAATCTATAGTTAACATAACATTTTGCGAGTAATCCCATTTTTTGATAATTATTGACTCTTATACGTGTATTTTTAATTTCAGTTGAGGGGGTTTTCTTTAACTTATTAAGTAATTTTTTGTAATAAATAAAGGCGGTATAAACCCCAAATTTTGCATCTGCCGGCAATTGATGTATACCTTGTAATCCCATATTGAAATTGTGCTCAATTTCAGCAATGATATTGTTTTTAGAATCTTCGTCGAGCTTCTCCAAATCAGTATTTGGAAAGTAGCTTCTGCTTAAATCTTCATAATCGGCTTTTAAATCTCTTAAAAAATTCACTTTTTGAAACGCAGAACCCAGGTGCATCGCAGATTCTTTTAATTCTTCATATTTGTTTTGATTGCCTTTCACAAATACTTTGAGACACATCAATCCAACAACATCTGCTGAACCATAAATATACGCTTTAAATTCCTCATGTGTCAAGTAATTTGTTTTGGATAAATCGAGTTTCATACTGTTCATGAAAGAATCGACCAGGTGTTTGTCAATGTTATATTTGTGATAGGTATGTTGAAAAGAGTTTAAAATGGGATTGAGACTTATTTTATCAACAAGTGCATTTTCAAGAGACTCTTCAAAACGATTGAAGAGACTTTCTTTGTCATAATCGTGAAAAGAATCCACAATCTCGTCTGCAAATCTTACAAAACCATAAATGTTGTAGATATCCTGTCTAATTGTGGGAGCTAGCATCTTTGTTGCAATTGAAAAAGAAGTACTGTAAGACTTTGTTACAGTTTTACTACATTTTTCAGAAACAGTGTCAAATAAAGCTTTCATAGTTTTTGTTGATCGTTTAATTACTATATTTTTCTATAAGCTGCGCAGTTAACTTTCCAGAAATTAAAGACGGAGGAACTCCCGGCCCCGGCACACTTAACTGACCTGTAAAATAAAGATTTTTCACTTTTTTACTTTTTAATTTTGGTCTCAGGAAAGCGGTTTGAAATAATGTGTTAGCCAACCCGTATGCATTTCCCTTATAAGAGTTATATTGTTCTATAAAATCATTCACACAAAAGCTTTCCTTAAATATAACGAAATTTTTAACTTCTTGGTTGGTTAATTTCTCAAAACGAGTCATTATTTTATTAAAATAATTTTCTCTCAATTCTGGAGTATCACTTAGACCCGGCGCAAGAGGTATCAAAAAGATACCGGCTTCTTTTCCTTCAGGTGCCGCATTATCATCTGTTTTTGATGGGAAACTAGCATAAAAGAGGGGATCATCCGGCCATTGCGGGGTATCATAAATTGCTTGTGCATGCTTGGCAAAATCAACATCAAAAAATAAGGTGTGGTGTTCCACATTTTCTATTTTTTTATCAAATCCCACATAGAAAAGCAGAGAAGATGGTGCAAATATTTTCTTATCCCAATATTTTTCTGAATATTGTCTGTGAATATTGTCTAAAAGTGTTTCTGTATGATGGTAGTCTGCGCCACTTAAAACGAGGTCTGAAGAAACATTTGTTCCGTTCACTTGGATTCCTACAGCTTTTTTATTTTCTACAATTATTTTTTCCACATTTTGTTGTGTATGTATTGTAACACCCAATTCTTCAGCCAATGATTTCATTGCCAGAATAACACTGTACATGCCATCTTTGGGGTGAAAAGTGCCCAAACCAAAATCTGCATAGTTCATAAAACTATAAAATGCAGGGGTGTTTGAGGCTTTAGCCCCAAGAAACAATACAGGAAATTCAAGAATGGCAACCAGCCGCTCATTTTTAAATTCCTTGCGCACTTCTTTACTAATGGTACTAAAAAATTGCCCAATTTTTTTCATCGTGACAGGAGTGACTAACTCCAGCGGAGAAACACCCGGACGATAGACCAAATCTTTAATGGCAATATTGTAATTATCTTGTGCTTCTGCAATAAACATTCTGAGTTTTACAGAGCTCCCTTTTTCTTCTTTTTCAAAGGCCTTGCAAATTTTTTCTAGAGTGTCCTCAATGGATATAAAATCATTTTCACCAAAATAAACACTATATGCAGGGTTGAGTTTTATTAGGTCATAATAATCAGATGGGGTTTTATCAAAATCAGCAAAAAACTTTTCAAAAACATCAGGCATCCAGTACCAAGTGGGACCAATATCAAAGGTAAACCCATCTTTTTTAAATTGCCTTGCTCTCCCGCCAACAGTGGTATTTTTTTCATAGATGGTCACATTGTTTCCTGCTTTAGCTAAATAACAAGAAGCTGCCAATGCTGAAAATCCGGAACCGATGATGGAAATATTTTTTTTCATATTTGTTTAACAAAAGTAATCAGATTCTAAACAAATTTTAATTTGATAAAAAAAATTAAGAATATTTTATCATTTTTCTAGATAGTTTCAATAAAATCTGAGAGGCTTTTAAAGACTCTAAATTGTTTTGGATAATCTTCAGTGGGTTCACTTAACAATTTACTTCCAAAAAGCCATACTTCGTTAGAGTTACCCTTACAGGCTTTTTCATCCAGATCATTGATAAATTCAGGAATTTTTTCATTTTCTGGCTGCACAGTCAAATAAGAAACAAAAACGATATTATCATGGTGGTTGAGAAGGTGTTGTAGGTTTTTTGTGGGAATATTATTTCCTAAAAAAATGGTTTTGTAGCCTTTATTTAAAAGTTCATAATTGACATATAATAAACCTATTTCGTGTATCTCGTCAAGAGGTAAGAAAAGTACAAAAAGTTTTTCGTGTTTTGTAGGTGGAATTGAAAACTTAGACTCTATCTGAATAATAATTTTTTGTTTGATTAGTTCAGAAATAAAACGCTCATGAGAGGGGTCAATGGTTCCGGTTTGCCATAAAAGTCCAATATCGTTGAGTAGGGGCAAGAAAACGTTAAAGAATATTTCTCTGAAATTATATTGTTTTTCTAGTTTTTCAAAGGTTGATTGAAACAATTGGGGGTCAAAATTAAGCATTGAAGACTTCAACTCAGAAAGCGCATAAATCTCTTTAGAATCGTGCAAACCAGATTCCTGAATGATATTTTTTATTTCTTTATTCTGAAGACCTGCGATTTTAGAAATTTTATAGCCGTGATTGTAGAGGTAGGTTACATTTAGAAGTTTCATCAGATTTTCCAAATCATAAGTTCTGATGTTTGTATCAGTCCTATCAGGCTCGAGTAAGTTGTATCTCTTTTCCCAAATTCTTATAGTGTGTGCTTTGATGCCACTCAAATGTTCTAAATCTTTAATACTGAATTGCGTTTTGATGCCCATTTAAAAATGTTTAATGTGTATGAAGTTTTATTAAACTGAGTAAATGTATGAAAAGAAAAGAGATAATTAAAAAATGGAGTATTAAAAAGTGCCCGAAGTGGGACTTGAACCCACACGCCCTAAAGGACACATGGCCCTCAACCATGCCTGTCTACCAATTCCAGCATCCGGGCGGATGAACTTAAAGGTTCAAGTAAGAAAATCCTTTAAGATATTTTAATAAAGTTAAGTGAGTGAATTAACTTTTAGAACATTTTTTTGTGATCTGGCTGGGGCTCGAACCCAGGACCCTCTCCTTAAAAGGGAGATGCTCTACCAACTGAGCTACCAGATCTGAATTTTCAATATCACATTACATTTCTTTAATGCGGGTGCAAATATAGTATCATTATATCTATTTATCAAAGCAATCCTTAAATTAATTTAAGAAAAATTAAATCCCTATTTTTACCTTCTTAATTTATAGTTATTTATCATGAAGAAAAGTGTTGTACTATTGGGCTATATGGGCAGTGGAAAGTCCTCAGTTGCATCGCTTTTGGCAAAAAAAATGAATCTTCAAGCTATCGATTTGGACCAATATATAGAGGGAAAAGAAAAATGCTCTATCCCTGAAATATTTAAATCTAAAGGTGAAATCTATTTCCGAAAAATGGAAGCAAGCTATCTTTCAGAGCTTTTGTTTGACCCTACAATAAAGATACTGAGCCTTGGGGGTGGAACACCGTGTTTTGGCAACAATATGGAACGTATAAAAAGCGCATCAAATACCACTTCAATTTACCTTTCTACATCAATTAAAACCCTTACTGAACGCCTTTTTATTGAAAAGGAAAGCAGACCACTTATAAGTCATTTAAAATCAAAAAAGGATCTTGAAGATTTTATAAGAAAGCATCTTTTTGAAAGAAGTTTTTATTACCACCAAGCAGATATCGCCATAGAAACAGATGATAAAACAACTAAAGAAATCGTGGAGGAAATAAGAAATTGTTTACTCTAGAATCGCTCGGTCGTTATTAGATTCAAATATAACCGCTACATTTTCATTCATAGAGGTTGATAGGGAAATGCCCTTAAAATCTGCTTTCACAGGAAATTTTTTATGATTTCTATCAATGAGCACGGCAGTTTTAATTTGTTTAATAGGAACCTCAAGAACATACTTAACTGCGTGAATTAATGTACCTCCTGAATGAAGCACATCATCAATCACCACAATGGATTTATTTTCAATCTCATCAAGTGAAAGCGAAGAAGTTATTGGTCCCAAAGGGTTCTTCTTATTGATAACAATTTCACAAAGCACCACTTTTAAAGGCGAAATCTTTTCTACTTCTTTTTTTAGTTTTTTTGCCAGCAAAAAACCATTTTCTTTAATTCCGGCGAGGATGATTTGGGTTTCATTTACGTTAGACTCATAAATTTGATAGGCCATTCTTTTCAATATATGCTGAATTTTGGTGTGGTCTAAAATCTTGTCTTTCTCGAGTTGCATAAGCTACTAATTTATTAAAATTGCCCTAAGGTTTTTCAAAGATAATAAAGAGTTCGTTACCCACTCGCGGCAAAATGGAATTATAACATTTTTCCAACTTTTTGATTTCAAAGTAAGGTTGAAAGTAAGTCAAGTATTCCTCTTTGCTTCCGCCGAAAGGTGGCCCTGTTTCAGTTAATGGAAAGTCAAATAAAACTCCCGATAATTTGCCTTTAGAATTTAATAATTGGCTCATTTTTTTCGCGTAAGCTGGACGTAAAGCCGGGTTCAAAGCACAAAAAAAAGTTTGTTCAAGTATGAGGTCATAGGTTTTTGACCATTCAAAAAAATCTGTTTGAAAGAGGTTTTCTTCTGGAAAATCAGGGACGCGTGATTTGAGATTTTTTAGAGGCGGTGCAGCAATATCAATCACATCTACATTTTTAAAGCCTTTATTATGAAGGTATTCTGCCTCATAGCCATTACCGGCACCGGGGATTAAAATGGAGATAGACCTGTCAGGAAGCGAGTCAATATAAACTTTGAGGGGTTCAGAAATGGTTCCTACATCCCAGCCTGTGCTTTGTGATTTATAACGTTCTTCCCAGAAAGTTTTATCTAATTCCAATTTTCATCAAAATTTAAATCATCATACTCATCCGGGTCAAAATCGTCATCAAGCTCTTCGTCATCAAGAAGGGTTTCGGTTTCAAATTCTTTCTCGGGTGCTTCATCGGGTATTTCGCCGTGAGCAAACATCAAATTAGGGTATAAAGTACCGGGCGTGGGGGCACCTATGTCTGCCAGTTCAATTAAAAACGTCCACATGCTCAAAAAGTCATAAATATAAATGAGTTTTGTTTGGTCCTTAGAAACCACATCTTCAAGAAGGGTATTCTGCATATCCCTGCCGGAATCTTCCATACTGAACAACGAAATTTCTTCATCCTGATTCCATTCATTGTCACTAGTGAAAAAGGAAGCCATTTCCTGACCACCAAATCCAAAGGACTGGGTAATTGCATTATGAAAATCTTCTAATGTAGCGTCTTGCGAAATTTCAATATCTCTGAACACATCATCGTGAGCGTCAAGAATGACTCTAAAACGATAAATCATATCTTTTAATTTTTATTATTAATAGCACTACCTGCTAAACCGATGCAGTGAAAAAGTCATCGCTCCCAAAAGGAAAAAGGCGCCAATTTGGTGAGCAACCCCAAGCCAAAGTGGTACTGCATATATTAGTGTAAATACACCAAGTACAAATTGAACACCCACTAATATGAGCAACCAGTCGATGCTTTTTTGCTGCGCAAAGGTAAGGGTTAATTTTTTAGCTTTCAACCAAATAACTAAAATCAAACCAACAACAATATAAGCCAGATAACGGTGTACAAACTGAACCCCACTTTTTCCTTCTACAAAATTTTTCCAAACAGGGTTTTGCTCTATGGTTACAGTCTCGTGCATCAATTTCCCATCATTCATTAAAGGCCACGTATTGTGAATTAAGCCGGCATTTAATCCCGCTACAAATGCTCCCCAGATGATCTGGATTATCAGCAACGCAAAACTGAACCTGATTAGATTCCTGAAAGATATAAACTGGGGTTTTTCTTTGGGATATATCAAATTTAAAGCTACCCAAAGTGTAAATGAAAACGTAATAAAGGCAGTAATCAAATGCATCGCAAGGCGGTAATGACTCACATAAGGCATGTCCACCAGACCGCTTTTTACCATATACCAACCCAAAAACCCTTGAAATCCTCCTAAAAATAAAAGGAAAAAACAGTTTTTGAGTGTTTCTTTATCAAGCATTTTCTTTGCCCAAAAATAAACAAACGGGATAATGAATACCACTCCCAGCAAACGCCCTAAAAGCCTGTGAAACCACTCCCAGAAGTAAATAAACTTGTAATCTTCCAATTGAAAATCATAGTTACTATTGATTTTTTGATATTCAGGAAACTGCTTGTATTCTTCAAAAGCGGCTTCCCATTGTTCTTGATTGAGTGGGGGGATGACTTCGGTAATAATGTGCCAGTCGGTCATTGATAAACCGGAATCTGTGAGCCTGGTGATTCCGCCCACAAGTACCATAATAAATATTAAAAAACATCCGGTAAAAAGCCAAATAATGACGGGTCTCTTGTTTTTCATAGCTAGTAATAATTATATTTTTTTCAACCCCATCGTTTTTGCTTTTTCAAACATAAAGGTTTTTGCGGCTTCATATTCATTGGGGATTTCCCCTTCAAGAATCGCTTCCTTAATGGCATCTTTAAGAATACCGATTTCTCGAGAAGGCTTTAAATTAAACGTTTCCATAATTTCCTCACCACTCACCGGTGGTTGAAAATTGCGTATTTGATCACGCTCCTCCACTTCAACAATGCGTTGTCTTACTTTTTTAAAATTGTTGAGGTATTGCTTGAATTTCTTCGGATTTTTGGTGGTGATATCTGCCTCACAAAGCGTCATCAAATCCTCAATAGACTCACCGGCATCAAAAACCAAACGTCTCACAGCGCTGTCTGTAACATCCTCTGAAATGGCAATGGGCCGCGAACTCATAAATACCATTTTCTGCACAAATTTCATTTTATCATTGAGGGGTAATCTGAGGCGTTTAAACAATTTATAAACCATTTTTGAGCCTACAAACTCGTGACCGTGAAAGGTCCAGCCTATTTTTTTATCAAATTTTTTAGTGGGGGCTTTACCAATATCGTGCAACAAAGCCGCCCAGCGCAGCCAAAGATCGTCTGTTGCTGTAGCAATATTATCAACAACTTCCAGTGTGTGCCAGAAATTGTCTTTGTGTCGCTGTCCTTCAATCTCGTCAATACCTTCAAGCGCAGTCAATTCCGGCAGAATGAGTGGTAAAAGTCCTGTTTTGTGTAACAATCCAAAACCTATAGAAGGTTTTTTGCAAAGAAGTATTTTATGTAATTCTTCGGTAACTCGCTCATTTGAGATGATTTTGATGCGTTCCTTATTTTGGGTAATGGCATCCAGTGAGTTTTGCTCAATATTAAAGTCTAATTGGCAGGCAAATCGGATAGCCCGTAGCATCCTCAATGGATCATCAGAATATGTAATATCAGGGTCAAGGGGTGTGCGTATGATTTTATTCTCTAAGTCCTCTATTCCATTAAAGGGATCTAGAAGTTTACCATAACTTTCCTTGTTTAGACTAATGGCTAGGGCATTGATGGTAAAATCTCTTCGGTTTTGATCGTCTTCAAGTGTGCCATTTTCTACTGAAGGTTTTCTGCTATTGTGGTCATAAGACTCTTTTCTGGCGCCCACAAACTCTATATCGATGCCTTCTGCTTTCAGCATTGCTGTGCCAAAATTTTTAAAAATGGAAACTTTTGGATTTTCAGGTAAATTTTTAGACACTTCCTTTGCGAGGGCAATACCATTACCAATAGTTACAAAATCAATGTCTTTCTTAAAACCTCGTTCCAGTAAAAAATCTCTCACATAGCCGCCAATCACATACGTTTCTAGCTCAAGTGAAGTGCTGGAATCACTTACTACTTTAAAAATTTTGTGCGTTAAAGCATTGCTTAAATCCATACTGCAAAGGTACATTTTACCCTTTTAATTTTAGATGTATTTGTAAGAATTGTGTGCTATTTTAACACGATAAGATTTCTGAATCTTATTTATACCATCCACTATATTTCACATAGTTATTTGCGATTCGCTCAATTTCACCTTTACGTAAATCTTGGGAAACCATCCCAATTTTTTTTGCGGGAACTCCCGCCCATAGTTCGCCTTCCTTTATGTGAGTATTTTGAGTGATAACAGCTCCTGCCGCAATAATAGCATGAGACTCTACAACACAATTGTCCATTATTATAGAACCCATACCCACTAATACACTGTCGTGTATTGTACAACCGTGTACTATTGCATTATGACCAATAGAAACATTGTTGCCTATGGTTGTGGGAAATTTTTGATAGGTACAATGTATCATAGCATTGTCTTGAATATTTACTTTGTTACCTAATTTAATAAAGTGAACATCGCCTCGCAACACCGCATTATACCAAATACTACAATCATTCCCCATTGCTACATCGCCAATAATAACAGCTGTTTCAGCTAAAAAGCAGTTGCTGCCAAATGAAGGGTTTTTTCCTAAAAGTTCTTTTATTAATGCCATTATTTAAGTTTCAAGTTTCTTGTTTTAATTTTTGCTTCCAGCCTTCGGCGGGCAAAGCGCACAGCTCGATGCGCTCGTGTGTAAGGCTTACCTTCCCTATCCGCCTGCGGCGGAGAAGGGAGGTTTTATTCTCTTATAATTTTTACAAGGCCGTTTGCTGAAAGTTTTATGATGGTTGAGGCTTCATATTTGGGAACAAAAGTCTCGCATTCTGGTACTATATAATCAACTTGAGTTTTAATTTTTTGCGAAATGTCATTAAATGTTTTTGGGCTTACTTCACCTGAAATATTTGCAGAAGTAGAGACCAATGGTGCATTTAATTTTGATATCAATTTTTTACAAAAATCATCTTTGGTAAGTCTAATCGCGATTGTATTGTCTGAGGCAATTAGTTCGTTTGGGAGATTTTTTGGATTGTCATATATAATTGTAATAGGCTTTTCAGAAAAGTCAATCAAATCCCAGGCAACTTCGGGTACTTTTACCAGTTGCTGCAACCTGCGTTCACTTTCTACGAGAATGATTAACGCTTTTGAATCTGAACGATTTTTTATTTGGTAAATTTTTTTTACGGCATCACTGTTTGTAGCATCACAACCCAAACCAAAAGTGGTGTCTGTGGGGTAGAGAATAATGTTCCCTTTATTGAGGTGCTCTAAAGCGTTTTCAATTTCGATGGAAATCATAACGAATGTTTATGCAAAAATACATCAGAAAAATAGAGTGTGTTGTGCAAATTCATAATAAATACAAATTGTATCTTTGACAAAATTTATTTTGTGAAGGAACATAAGGAATTTTCAGAACTTTCTCTCGACTTAAAAGAGTCAATCACTCATTTTATTCATAACTTTAATACCGAAGGGTCTCATTTTATTAAGCCCGGGAGAAACACAATTAAATCAAATGAAATTCTGGATTTAACTGTTAATGTTAAGTCGTTTAAAGTTCCTCATTTACTTAATCAGTTTGCTTATAAATATTTTAGAAAGTCAAAAGCAAGACGCTCTTTTGAAAATGCTTGTTATTTACTTAAAATGGGAATTGGGACCCCTAGGCCTTTAGCTTATTTTGAATATTTTTCAAGTTTTGGATTGAAAAAAAGTTTTTACGTGAGTGAGCATCTGGATTGTGATTTAACTTTTAGAGAATTAATCACTAACCCCGAATATCCTGATTGGGAAAAAATTCTAATAGAGGCAACGGACTTTACTTTTAAATTACACGAAAACAAAATTCTATTTAAAGACCACTCACCGGGAAATACTTTAATTAAAAAGCAGGGAAGTAACTATCAATTCTACCTTGTTGATTTAAACCGAATGAGCTTCAAATCATTATCATTTGAAGAACGCATTAAAAATTTTTCCCGCTTGACTCCAAAAAAGAATATGGTTGAAATAATGAGCAAGCGCTACGCTGAGTTGATTAAAAGAGACCCAAAAGAGGTTTTTGAGTTAATGTGGAAATACACTAAAAAATTTCAAATGAAATACCATAGAAAAAGAAAATTGAAAAAGAAATTGGGACTTAAAAAATAATGTCCTGCTTTAATTCTTTTTTGCTTTTTTATGAAGTTGATACAACTTTGAATATTTCAGAAATGTTACATTGTATGCTTGCACACAAATAACCCAACCGTTAAGTCCGTCTAAAAACCCCATTCTTAAAAAATAACTCTTAAAGAATGCCCATGCAGGGCGATAAATTATTTTCCATACAGAGGACTTTTTTCCCAAATCAAAATAAGCTTGTGCAGCAATCGTTGAAAATCGTTCAACTTTTTGATTGTGTTCAATGTAGTCTCTGTAAATCCAATGCAGAATGTCGCCTTTAAGCCTTCCAGATTTTTTTGGGTTAAAAAGCTTGTAAGAGTCATGAGGATTTATTCCTCGCCATTCACCCCTGCCTTTGATAAAAAGTCTTAGTTTCCTATCTGGATACCAGTCTGAGTGCTTAATCCACTGTCCGCAATAATTGTTTCTTCGATTGGCATAATATCCATCAAGTTTCCAGTTCTTTTTTAACTCGAGTATAGAATTTTTTAGTTCTTCAGAAAGAGCTTCATCGCCGTCAAGCGAAAGGATGTGTTCATAACTTGCTTGCGAAATGGCAAAGTTTTTTTGTTCTTTATATCCTAAGAATTTTTGTTCTATAAATTTTACATCAAATTTTTCACAAATGATTTTAGTATTGTCTTTAGAAAAAGAATCAATCACAACAATTTCATCAACCACTCCCTTCAGTGAGGCTAAACATTTCTCAAGATGTTCCTCCTCATTAAAAGTAATAATTACAGCAGAGAGTTTAATCATAGAATGAAGCGGGTGAATTGGAATTTAATCCTTGATTGATATTTAGAAGCCAAATTTAAAATCTTTTTTATATAAATCACAGATCCCCGTAATTTTTTCTTGTAATTTATTCTTAATATTGGATTTAGAAAATGCTTCAATAAAAAATGGTTATTTTTGTTCAAAATCAAATTTTAAGTTCAGAATTTTAGATTTTTAAATAGTCTGTAATTTTTTTCAGTGCTAAAAAAATGCAAACTATCCCAGATAAACTAGAATTAAAACTTTTACTCCAAGAATTGAAGAATATTATATGAATTTAAATTTTTTATTTGCTTCCGGCAAAAAATGGAAATTGCCCTATTATATCAGGAACTATACTAAAGTAATACTGCCTAAATTTATATTTCAAAATAGGTTAAAACAAAAATTAAATTCAATTTCCAGTCGTGAGGATGCAAAATACATAAATTCAAGAGTAAACTATTATAACAAACTTCAAACAAAAAAAGAGCTACCTGAATATTCAATGCGATTCTCAGATTTTAAAAAAGGGGAGGGTGTTTCTTCAGTGTTTTTTTTGGATGCTTATGATATTATTTCCTGGTTTAAAGGAAGTTATAAATGGCGTTTTGTGCCAGGAGATGTCACTCATATTCCTGATGTCCCATCAATTGTGAAGAGCAGACCCATAGCCGGAAACAATGAGAATTCTGTTCTTTTGAAATTAGTAAAAGTGAGACATTTTATATTTATAAAAGATAAATTAAAGTTTAGTGAAAAGTCAAACAAATTAATATTTAGAGGAAAAGTGGATGGAAAACCACATCGCATTGCTTTTATGGAAAAATATTTTAACCACCCTATGTGTGATTTAGGAAATATTACAAAAAATAATAATTATCCACCGGAATGGACTGTCGCCAAAAGCACGATATACGACCATCTTAAATATAAATTTATTTTAGCACTTGAAGGAAATGATGTAGCCAGTAACTTAAAATGGATTATGTCTTCAAACTCCATTGCGGTTATGCCAAAACCAAAGTTTGAAACCTGGTTTATGGAAGGAAAACTAGAAGCAAATGTTCATTATATCGAAATAATGGACGATTATTCAGATTTGGAAGAACGACTCAATTATTTTATTGAAAAGCAGGAAGAAGCCAACCAAATTATTAAAAATGCAAATAAATATGTTTCTCAGTTTTTTGATAAAAAAAGAGAGCATTTGATTGGTCTTGCGGTAATGAATACTTATTTAGAGAAAACGTTTCAAAAGTAAACTGAAATTTCTCAAGTACTTTTTTTGAGTCCAAATTTTCTGAATTAAATTATCACAACAATATTTTAATTATAAATAATACTTCATTTCTGTGAAAAAGAAAAGTGGGTCAGAAAAAAAAACTAATTTTGTGAAATGGCACAACATCAGGTAAAAACCCCCTTTATCAATACGTATACAATTTCTGTTATAGTAAGCACATACAATGCAGAGGCTTGGCTAGAGAAAGTGCTTTGGGGTTATGAGACCCAAACTTTCAGGGATTTTGAAGTTATTATTGCTGATGATGGTTCAAAACAACCCACTTTCGATTTGATCGAAAGCATTCAAAAAAAAGTAAATTATCCAATAAAACACATCTGGCAGGAAGACGAGGGTTTTCAAAAATCACGTATTTTAAATAAAGCCATTGTTGCCTGTGAGTCAGATTACATCCTTATGTCTGACGGTGATTGTATCCCCAGAAATGATTTTCTTGAAGTACATCTAAGGAAGCGGGAAGAAGGATTTTTTCTATCAGGAGGCTATTTTATGTTGCCTATGAAAATATCAAAGCTCATTCAAAGGGATGATATTTTAAGCGGGCGTTGTTTTAATGTAAATTGGTTGAAATCAAATGGTTTAAAATCTTCATTTAAAAACAATAAGTTAAGAGCCAGAGGTTTTTTTCAGGATTTGCTAAATCTTATAACACCAACAAAAGCTACTTGGAATGGACACAACGCTTCCGGTTGGAAAGAAGATATTTTGGCTGTGAATGGTTTTGATGAACGTATGCAATATGGCGGTCAAGACAGGGAGCTTGGTGAGCGTTTGTTCAACCTTGGAATTAAGTCAAAACAAATTCGCTACTCTGCAGTTTGTATTCATTTGGATCATAAACGGGGATACAAAACACCGGAGACCATAGCAAAAAACAAAGCCATAAGAAAAAATACCGTGGAGAATAAAATTACAAAAACAGCTTTTGGAATTGTAAAAAATTGATTTTAGGTAATCACTTTTTGTCCTTCCGGAATTTTAGGAAGTTCAAGATAATCGCCAATAATTTTGTTATACTCGTTTGGAATGTATTTTTTTCTTCCGTCATTGGGGTAGAAAGTCATTTCTCCAAACAATACTTTACTATTAATATTGTATAAATCAACCCTTACAAAAGGAAAATCCTGTGCCAGTTTTTGAGCCACTACAATCATTTCATTCAAGTTTACAGGTTTTTCAACTTCACCTTCAAACAAATTGTTTTTTTCAATTGTGAAAGGAAGTTTTTTCCAGTTTAAGTCATAGTAGCATCTCAGGTCTTGAAGGTCTCTTTCCATATATACCAATATGTATTTTGGCTTGCCATTAAAACAAAAAAACTTATAGTCATTTACTACTTTTTTTCCAAATTCTTCAAGGTATTTCTCGGCAATTATTCGCGGTTTTACATTTTTATAAGCCCATTCCTTTCCGTTTCTGTAATGGTCTTTATACATCCATTTATTGAGGAGATATTTTGTTTTTTTCAGGTTTAAAGTAGCCTTATCCTTAACAATTATATTCAAGTGAAATCCATGAACGCCTTTTAATACAAATTGATTGGGTAATTTATCAAAATCGACATCTGCAGGTTTGTTATAAACGGCATACAATTCATTCAAATAGTGTGAACCCACCTTTTCTTCAACAAATGACCTAACCGCATATTTATCCACCAATTGATGGAGAATATCTTTATGATAGTAAACTTTAAGCCACTGAATTTTATCGTTAAAAGTTACAGGATTGTTATAATCCAGTTTCCTACCGGAATAGTACTCATAGTTAATTTTTACATAAACATCCTGTGGTAAAAAAATCATTTTTTTAACCACTGATAAATACAGTCTTCTTAATGTAAGTTTTTTCACAACTTTTTTTTAAACAGCCACATCATAGGTGCGCAATGCATCGTTTAACGAGGTTTTTTTATCTGTACTTTCCTTTCTTTTTCCAATGATCAAAGCGCAAGGCACTTGAAATTCCCCTGCTGGGAATTTTTTGGTATAACTTCCTGGAATCACTACAGATCGCTCAGGAACATACCCTTTGATTTCCAGAGGCTCGGTGCCGGTAACATCAATAATTTTTGTAGAAGCAGTAAGCACCACATTTGCCCCTAAAACCGCTTCTTTTTCTACTCTGATTCCTTCAACAACAATACAACGAGAACCTATAAAGGCATTGTCTTCTATGATGACAGGGGCTGCCTGCAAGGGTTCTAAAACACCACCAATGCCCACACCACCACTTAAATGCACGTTTTTTCCTATTTGCGCACAACTTCCAACGGTCGCCCAGGTATCTACCATAGTACCTTCATCTACATAAGCGCCAATATTTACATAGCTGGGCATCATAATGACTCCGCCGGAAATATAAGCTCCATACCGTGCTACAGCGTGAGGAACAACACGTATGTTTTTCTCTTTATATCCCGTTTTCAAAGGAATTTTATCGTGATATTCAAAAATACCCACTTCAAAAGTTTCCATTTTCTGAATTGGAAAATAAAGCACTACCGCTTTTTTAACCCATTCATTTACTTGCCAGCCGTTGGAAGTGGGTTCGGCAACTCTTAATTTCCCTTCGTCTAGTAACGATATGACTTCGCGTATGGCAGCAATGGTTTCAGTTGAGGTAAGTATTGACCTGTCGTCCCAGGCTTTTTCGATTTGTGTTCTTAATTGATTCATTAGAAAATATTTTTCACAAAGATAATTGCTTTCGTCAAAAGTGTAGCAGAAACCAAAGAAGTATTACCTTTGCACAGATTTTAGTTATTAGATGGATGGTAATGTATTAGATTAGAAAAAAGTTTTACATAAATATTTTATGGTAAATCATTTTAGTCTATTATCTATTGTCTTTATTCTATCTTCTATTTATTATGGCACGCATATTAGCAATTGATTTTGGAACCAAACGCACCGGTATCGCTGTAACAGACGAGCTACAGCTTATAGCCTCAGGATTGATCACTGTGGAAACCAAAAATCTTTTAATTTTTTTAAAAGAGTATGTGTCTAAAGAAAAGGTAGAATTATTTCTGGTTGGCGAACCCAAAAAAATGGACGATACTCCCTCAGATGTAGAAGTTCATATTGCCGCATTTATCAAAAAACTGAATCTAGAAATACCCAAAATCCCTGTTAAAAGAGTCGATGAGCGGTTCACTTCAAAAATGGCATTTCAAACCATGATTGATAGTGGGTTGACAAAAAAACAACGACGCAATAAAGCACTCATTGATGAAATAAGTGCCACAATTATTTTACAAGAATATTTATATAACAAAGTGTAATCAAAATATGATTTTACCTATTGTAGCTTACGGTGATCCCGTTTTACGAAAAAAAGCAATTGATATTAGTCAGCAGTACAAAGACCTTGATGCATTGATTGAAAATATGTATGAAACCATGTATCAAGCTCACGGAGTAGGACTGGCAGCACCACAAATTGGTCTCCCTATACGTCTTTTTATTATTGATTGCGAGCCTTTTTCAAACGATGAAGAACTCACAGAAGAAGAACAGCAAAGCCTTTCTGAGTTAAAACAAACGTTTATCAATGCAAAAATCTTGGAAGAAACTGGCGATGAATGGGCTTTCAATGAAGGTTGTCTTAGTATTCCAGATGTGAGGGAAGATGTTTTTAGAAAAGAAAAAATTACTATTTCTTTCTATGATGAGAACTTTACGCAGCAAACAAAAACTTATGAGGGTCTTGCTGCGCGCGTCATCCAGCATGAATATGATCACATTGAAGGGGTTTTGTTTACAGACAAATTATCACCACTTAAAAGACGATTGATAAAAAGTAAACTCACCAATATTTCAAAAGGGAAAATAGATGTTGATTATAGAATGAAATTCCCAAATCTCAATAAAAAGAGATAAAAAATTTTATTTTCAATTTCAATATTTATCTTTGCTGCCAAATGCAGTAGGTTTAAGCTTAATGAAGCTTAAAAATCGCAATTAAATATTAAAATATTATATGGGCTTAGAAAAGATTTTATCCATCTCCGGTAAACCGGGATTATACGAACTAAAAACACAAACACGCTCAGGATTTCTGGCCGAGTCTTTACTTGATGGGAAGAAAATATCAGTAAGTGCCCACCACAATGTGAGCTTGCTTTCAGAAATTGCTATTTACACCTTGACCGAAGAAGTGCCTTTGCGTCAGATAATGCAAAAAATTAAAGACAAAGAAAACGGTGGTCAAGCCATTAGTCATAAAGAAGACAAATTAAAACTGGAAGAATACTTCTTTGAGATTCTGCCAGATTATGATGAAGATCGTGTGTATGCCAGTGACATCAAGAAAATTATTCAATGGTACAACCTTTTACAACAAAAGGACATGATGGATTTCTCAGAACCCACAGAAGAAGAAGCACAGGAAATAGTGAAACAAACCGAAGCCAAAGGAACTGCAAATAAAGCGGTACCTGTTGAAAAATCAACTCCTAAAGTGTCAAACACCAAAAAGGGAGGCCCGGGAAAAAGTCCGGCGGCAAGAAAATCTTAAGCTAAACCAACTTTTAAATAGTAAAATCCCGTCAATCAACGACGGGATTTTTTTATTATAAACAGTTGCTTGTGGATTACTTCTTCAAAGAAAAGAACTTTTGTTGTGTCCAATTGAGTAATTTTATAAAATAAATCAGCCCATAATGAACAACAGAAAAGAACAATTAAATGCCTTTGACAGACTGCTCACCATTATGAATGAGCTAAGGGAACAATGCCCTTGGGACCGCAAACAAACCATTCAAACGTTAAGACACCTTACCATTGAAGAAACCTATGAGCTGGGCGATGCCATCCTTGAAAATGATTTAAACGAAGTCAAAAAGGAACTCGGCGATTTATTACTTCACATTGTTTTTTATGCGAAAATAGGAAGCGAAGAAAAAGCCTTTGACATCGCCGATGTGGCCAACAGCATTTGTGATAAACTCATCGAGCGACATCCGCATATTTATGGCGATGTAAAAGTAGCCGACGAAGAAGAGGTCAAGAAAAATTGGGAAAACCTGAAACTCAAAGAAGGAAAAACCAGTGTGCTGGAAGGCGTGCCAAAATCGCTCCCGGCGATGGTAAAAGCAAACCGCATTCAGGATAAAGTGGCAGGCGTGGGGTTTGACTGGGAACATCCTGAGCAGGTCTTTGAAAAACTCAAGGAAGAACTTGACGAATTGCAACACGAAATCAATGAAAATAATAAGGAAAAAATTGAAGCCGAGTTTGGTGATGTTTTGTTTTCAATGATAAACTATGCCCGTTTTTTGAAAGTGGATCCCGAAAGCGCTTTGGAACGCACAAATAAAAAATTCATCAAACGTTTTCAGTTTCTTGAAGAAAAGGCAAAAGCCATCAACAAACCCCTAAAAGATATGTCACTGGCAGAAATGGACGTGTTTTGGGATGAAGCCAAAAGATTGCGAGATTAAACAATTGACAAAAATTTTTAGATTTATACCTTCATTATAGAATGGACATCAAGGAAAAAATAATCAAACTCCGTGAGGAAATCAATCAACACAACTACAACTACTATGTGCTTGATGCGCCGGTGATTTCAGATTTTGAATTTGATCAAAAACTAAAGCAGTTACAAGAGTTAGAAGGAGAACACCCCGAGTATTTTGATGCCAACTCGCCCACACAGCGAGTGGGTGGAACCATAACCAAGAACTTTGAAACTGTAGTTCATGAATTTGCCATGCATTCTTTAGATAATTCCTATTCTGAAGTAGATTTGCTCGACTGGGAAAAACGAATTAAAAAAATGATTGACGGCCAGCTGCAATACACTTGTGAACTCAAATATGACGGTGCCTCTATGAGCCTGACCTATGAAAAAGGAATTTTACAAAAAGCCGTAACCCGCGGTGACGGAACACAAGGTGATAATGTGACAAATAATGTAAAGACAATTCGGTCTGTGCCTTTAAAATTAAAAGGTGATTTTCCTCAAAAATTTCACATACGAGGAGAGATTATTTTACCCCTTGCCGGATTTGCAAAAATGAATGAGGAACGGCTGGAAGCAGGAGAAGAGCCTTATGCAAATCCAAGGAACACTGCCTCCGGAAGTTTAAAACTGCAAGATAGCGCTGAGGTGGCACGACGCCCCTTAGATTGTTTGATGTATGGCATTGTGGGTGATCGACTGCCCATAACCACCCAGTTTGAATCCCTACAAAAAGCAAAAGAATGGGGATTTAAAGTCCCTGACGCTTGTACACTTGCAAACTCGATGGAAGAGGTGCTGGAATTCATCCACTACTGGGATACCAACCGCCACAAATTGCCTTATGAAACGGATGGCGTGGTAATCAAAGTCAACAGCCTGTACCATCAAGAGGAGCTGGGATACACCGCAAAATCTCCCCGCTGGGCAATGGCCTATAAATTCAAAACAGAGCAGGCAGAAACCACTTTAGAAAAAATTACTTATCAGGTGGGACGCACAGGAGCCATCACGCCGGTAGCCAATTTAAAACCGGTTCAACTAGCGGGAACAACTGTAAAGAGGGCTTCACTGCACAACGCAGACCAGATTGAAAAGCTCGACATCCGGGAAGGAGATAGCGTTTATGTTGAAAAAGGAGGTGAAATCATCCCAAAAATAGTAGGTGTGAATTTTAGCAAACGCGATGCCCATTCACAACCCACAAATTACATCACGCAATGTCCAGAATGCCAAACTACGCTTACGCGAAAGGAGGGAGAAGCCCAACATTACTGCCCCAATTTTTATGGATGCCCGCCGCAGATAACGGGGCGAGTACAACATTTTATTTCGCGTAAAGCGATGGATATTGAAGGACTGGGAGGGGAAACCGTCGAATTACTTTTCAAAGCCGGCTTGATTCAGAATTATGCAGATTTATATACATTAAAGGTTGAACAATTACTGCCATTGGAACGTATGGCACAAAAAAGTGCTGAAAATTTGGTGGCGGGTGTTGAAAAATCAAAGGAAATTCCCTTTGAACGGGTCTTATTTGCGCTAGGAATACGGTTTGTGGGTGAAACTGTTGCCAAAAAACTGGCAAAACATTACAAGACTATTGAGGCACTTCAGTTTGCAACACATATGGAACTAATAATGGTGGACGAGATTGGCGAAAAAATCGCCGATAGTGTTGTGGAGTTTTTCAGTAAACAGGAAAATTTGGACATACTAAACAGACTAAAATCTTATGGCATTCAGTTGCAACTGTCAGAAGAAGCATTACAGGGACAAACTGATTTACTTCTAGGAAAAACCTTTGTCGTTTCAGGAGTTTTTACAAAAGTATCGCGCAACGAATTGAAAAAAATTATCGAAGACAATGGAGGAAAAGTCTCGGGGTCTATTTCGTCAAAAACCAGTTTTGTCGTTGCAGGTGAGAATATGGGACCCAGTAAAAAAGAAAAGGCTGAAAGCCTGGGAGTGCCCATTATTTCTGAAGATGAGTTTTTGGGGATGATTTAAATTGAATGATTTGGATTTAGTAATTACCTTCTCAAATAATCCATTCTGAAAACTCTACTGTCAAATTTGTTAAGGATAATTAGAAAATACCCTTTTTCTGAACCGGCAGCTTCTCTTGCGCTTTTACCAAGAATTACCCAATAATCCTCAACTTGATGCACCTCATAAGGACGCTGGTCAACAATCGTTTTTTCACCATAAGTTGCAAATAATAAGGGTTCTGCAACTGCTATGGCTGTTTTACTGTTTTTTAATAAATTAAATTTTGTGTTGACTACATTTCCAACTCTTTCTTTTAGCAATGTTTGATTCAATTCATATTCTGCCAATTGCTTTCCAATTTGAGAGGAAACAAAATTATTTTGAGCGGCAACCTCTGAGGTAAAAGTTAAAAGAAAAAATACTATGAAAAGGTGAATAGGCTTCATCTGGGTTTTTTAATGTTAGATTTTTTTTAAATATAAAACAATTTTGATTCTATACTAATATCGTCTTTGAATCTCTTGATTCGATTCCTTTTTCCTCAAAATAAAAATCAATCCGTCCCAGATTTATTCCGGCGAAACCTACCTGGTTGATTAAAACTTCTTTATTTTCTTTGTTTTTGACCACGACCGGTTTTGGCAGGAAAGTGTGTGTATGACCGCCAATAATCAAGTCAATATTTCGGGTGGCTTCTGCTACTCTTATGTCAGAAACTGTATCGTTTTCATAACTATATCCAATATGTGAAAGGCAAATAATCAGGTCACATTGTTCTTGTTCTTTAAGAATTTTGGTCATATCCTGAGAAATTTCAATGGGGTTATAATATTTGGTTTCCTGAAATAATTTTTTAGTCACTAGACCCTCCAATTTCACACCCAATCCAAAAATACCGATTTTAATGCCGTCTTTTTCTAAAGTGATGTATTTTTTTATATAACCGTCTAAAATGGTATTTGTAAAATCATAATTGGAAGATACTAAAGGAAAGTTTGCTTTAGGGAGATGCGCCAGAAGCCCCTCAAGGCCGTTGTCAAATTCGTGATTACCAATTGTAGCAGCATCATAACCCAACATGGACATGAATTTAAGCTCGAGTTCGCCACCATAAAAATTAAAATAAGGTGTTCCCTGAAAAAAGTCGCCGGCATCCAAGAGCAGGGTACTTGGGTTTTCTTTTCTAATGTTTTCAATAAGAATTGCCCGCCGAGCTACACCGCCTTTATTGGCAAAACGAGCATCGTTTGCCGGAAAAGGGTCCAAGCGACTGTGAGTGTCGTTTGTGTGAAGTATAGTGATGTGTTTCCTTTTTGGATTGGCGCTAAATGCCGAAAGCCCAAAACTTCCCGCAGCCAGAAATGCAGAGGCTGCAGCAGATTGTTTTATAAAGTGTCTTCTTTTCATCCTAATTTATTTTAACAAACCGCTCATCGGGCATAAAGTCAATGGTGTCTTTTTTTATAAAATAATCAATAAACAGGTTCCTCAATTTGTAATCCAAAGGGGTTTCGCTCACAGCTTCTTCAAAAAAATACATGCGATCACCGCCATTTCTTAAATAATCACTGGTAGCGACAAAATAATTTATAGTGGTGTCTAGTGGAGCACCTTGAATGGTGACTGATTTTATTTTGTTATTGGAATGCAGTTGGACATCAATTCCCGAGACAGGATGTGCTACATTTTCTGATACCAGATAGTCAAGCATTTCTTGAATTCCTTTCGGTGTAAGCTCAAGTACTGTTACTTCATTTTCAAAAGGCATGATTTCAAAGGCGGTTTTTCGGTTCACATCACCGGCACCCATTGTGGATCTGATGCCTCCAAAATTAAGTAAAACAATATTGATATTTTTTTGTGAGCGTTGCTTAAAAATGGGATTTGCAAGTTCCATTGTGGCGTCTGCCATCATATTTCCTATGGAAGAATTTAATGCGCCGTCTGTTCTTTTCATATCTCTTACGTTGTGAGCAAGAACCTCAGATAATTGCCCTTCAATGTGTTCCCGATAAGGTTTTAAGAGGTTTTCAAAAGTTTCATTTGTTTTGATGGAGTCAGAAATTTCAATTTGTTTTCCTTCAATTTGAGTAACAGTGTATTCTGTTTTTTTGCAACTTCCAAGAATGAAGATGATGAAAATATATAGACAAACATTTTTCATGAAGCAAAGGGTTTAAAAACTAAAATGGGGATATTTTACTTACTTTTGTAAGCAAAGAATGTAAAGATAAATGAATTTCAAAGCCCTTAAAAAATATTTCCTCAAAAAGCAGATTGAAAAACATGTAAAAGAACCATTTTCAAAGAATGAAATCATAGGTTTTAAAACAGTTGGAGTGCTTGTAAATGCTGAAGAATATGAAAATACTGAATCATTTACAGGACTTATTGAAGCCTTAAAAATTCTTAACAAAGATTTAAAACTGATAGTTTATCGTGAGGAAAAAAGAAACGTGCCCACCTTTGAGCAAAACAAATTTTCATCCAAGGATTTTA